>NZ_JACNDD010000007.1:0-90267 GCF_017351395.1 Pseudomonas sp. FW305-28 | reverse complement strand
TCGGTGCTGACTGTTGAGAAGGATGGTGTTGAAGTAACCGATGCTGATACTGATTTTAATAGCTCCAAACTATATAGGTTGATAAAGGAATTGAAGGCAGAGGGCAAGGCTCGAGGTGAGGAATGGCTTTCTTTTTCAATATCCTATCGACGTGAGGGTGAGGTGAAAACGAAGTTTAATTACTGACGTTCAAATGCACAGTGCCGCGAAAAGGGGATTTATTTTATAAGGTGAAGAGAGTCGATTCATTGGCTTGCTCGGTGTTCTAAAATAAATCCCCCTTTTCCCCCTTTTCCCCTCTACCAAAACTCTACTGCTGTAGAGGTGCCGCGAGATGTACATATTGCAGGCCTACGTATGGCGGAAAAAGTAAGGAAAAGGGGACAGATTTATTTTATGAGATGCAGAGTGTCCCCTTTTTTTGATCGGGGTGCCGAGGTCTTGGGAACCGTGATCGATTCCGGTCGTGGCGAAGGCATGGTTGTGTTGGCGCTGTTTGAGGAGATTTTGGCGCAATTGTGGCGCAGTTCTTGACGAACTGCGCCACAGCTCATCGCAGCAGATGGACTACGTTATGGCCACAAATAAAACCAATGCTACCCCGCTTAAATGGGTGGCATTGGGTTACCGACCAACCTAGCAGATTGACTCCCCAGCGCTTCCAATCCTTCACCACATCATCGATGACAGCAGTGGCAGTGTCTCTAACGGATCGTGAAACGGGCGACCCCAAAGGTCGCCCGTTTTCATTTACTCAGCCGCCTGCGCCCGCAACCGCCTCCCAATCACATCCATCACATCACACCCATCACGCAGCGATATCGTCAGCATTTTGCAAAGGTCGGAGAGCACCAGCGTGTCGGAGCTGATTTCCGAGCGGAATGCGATGTTTTCCAGCAGTTGAGTCACGGTACGGATGCGGTAGTCGGCGGTTTCGAAGAGGACGTCGAGCGGGGCTTCGGTGTCGATGAGCAGGGTGGCGGGGATGCAATCGATGCCGGTGATGGGCATGTATCGTTTCATCGGTAGTACCTCATTCAATTGAAAGGAGCTACCTCGTTAATCGAGTCGCCAAACCCGAGTCGCCATTAGGACGACGACGGAATATAGGCCGCCTTGTCCGGGTGCTACAAGACGCCGCTTTCCGAGCTTGATGTAGGACGTTTAGCCTGTCTGTGGTGGTATTCGTTACGTGGGGTTGGGCTGTCGGCGGCGGCGAGGTGTTTGCTTCCGTTTGGGTGCGGAGCGTTCATAGAGGGGGGCTGCTGCGCAGCCCAGCGGGAGCAAGCTCCCTCGCCATAGGGGATTTGTACAGCCTTTAGGTGGGTGAGTTGTCCTGAGGGGCGCCGTCGTTGATCTTCTGCTAGAAATCTGTAATTCGGAACAAGGCCGGGGTACCTCGTTTTCCGTCTCAACATCCTCTTCAGCAAGGCTCTTTTTTGTGCTTCCCTTATGGCCACTTTTCTCTTTCGCAGCCTGCCCAGCGCTCGCCCACTTCGGACTCACAAACCGTGCACAACCCCACCCGCAACGCGCTGACCACCCAGCTCGCCACCCACCCCGATGACATCACCACACGTGCCGCGCTTTACCGCGATCTGCTCGACACCGCCGAGGTTTCATTGGACAGCGTACGCCTCGCCGCAGGCCTGTGCGATCCGGCCGCTAACGTCGTGATTGCTCAGTTGAACACCACGGCACATGCCAACCGCCCCGGACCATTGCTGGCGCAGCTTCGCAACCTGCCGGTCGATCATCTGGAGTTGGATAACGCCGAGCCGGCGTGGTGCGACGCTCTGGCGGGGCTGCCTTTACGCACGCTGGTGCTCAACAGCCCACGTTTCAGCTGCGATCAAAGTGTATGGAAACGTTTCCCAGACCTCGCTCTCGAGAACCTGGAAATCAGCGGATTCTCCCGAGACGATAACGCCACCAGCCTGCCTTCCCTCGAACGGCTGCGCCGGCTGAAGTTAAGCACCTACGGTGAAGACTTCGACGACAAAATCCTTCAACACCTCGGCAATAGTCCGCTGCAGGAGTTGTCGTTGAACCGTTGCGATGACGTCACCGATGATGGCCTTCTCGGGCTGTCAAACCTCAAGTTGCGGTCACTCACGCTGGAACGCGTCGGCGAGCTGACGTCCCGTGGGATGGCGCACTTAGGCAGTCACCCCCTTGAGCAATTGTCCCTCGGTTGGAGCAGCGCAATCCTGAAGGACCCTGCATGGCTCTCACACCTGAGCGCGTTGCGCTCCCTGAGCCTGGATCAATGTTACGCAACAGACGCCACGCTGCACGCCCTTGCGGGTCTGCCCATCGAACGGCTTTCGCTTCCCTCTTCGTATGTTTGCGAGGACGACCTTGAGATATTGGAAGGCATGCCACTCGCCGACCTGAATCTCAAATCTTCACGTCAAACAATTGAGCGGCTCGATGTGCTGCACGGGTTTCCACTCAAGCGCCTGGGGCTCTCCGATGTGCAAGGCATCAATGCAGATACGTTGAGTGATCTGCGCGGTTTGGAGTTGGAGTCTCTGGACCTGTCATTGAACGACATCACTTGGAAGGCGTTGAAGCAACTCGCTGGCCTGCCACTGAAGCGGCTGAGTCTCAGCTTCTGTTGCGGCGTGGATGGCAAGGTTCTGCGCAAGCTCGTCGAGTTGGGCTTGCCGTTGGAGCAACTTGAAATAAGCGGCCTGGATCTGCGCGATGCCGACCTGGCCTGCCTGCGCGATCTGTCGCTGCGGCGCCTGGGTTTGTATGACAGCCCTTGGCTCACCGACGCCGGAGTGGCCCACCTTGTTCGGCTGCCGTTGAGTGATCTGACGATCTCGGCAGATCCAGGTGAATCGCGGATTACCTCAGCCGCAGTGCCGGTGTTGGAGCAATTGCCACTGCACACATTGGCATTGCTGAACTGTTCCGGGATCAGTGCCGAGGGTTGGGATCGGCTGGCCAGGTTGCCGGCTCGCGTCAGCGGCCCGGGTATTTGATGCTCGCCGCAGTCTTGCTCTGTAGATTCAAACCCGTGGGAGCAAGTTGTGCTCCCACGGGTTTACGCCGTTCGATGACTGACTCGCATCAAGCCGAGCCCCATCGTGAGCGACTAGCTCTTCACCAGTTGTAACTTAACTTCGCGGTCACTTCGCGGCCCGGGTTGTAGTAGTTCGCGGTCCCCGAGCCCACCACGTGCTGCTCATCCAGCAGGTTACTGACGTTAACCGCCAGGTCAGTGCCTTTGAAGAGTTTGTAGTTGAAGGCCGCATCGAAGAGCGTCGTGCCATCGCTGGTGCCGGTGTTGGCCGCGTCGAAGTAATAGGAGCCCACATAACGTGCACCCAGGCCAACGCTGACATCGGTGTCGGGGATGTTGTAATAGCTCCACAGCGACGCGGAGTGTTTGGGGGCCGTGGCGAACTCATTACCTTTGAGTGAGCTGCCGTCGTACAAAGTACCGCGCAACACTTCGGACTCCATGTAGGAGTAGCCACCCACCAGGCTCAGGTTGGGGGTCAGCTCAGCCTTGGCTTCCAGGTCCAGGCCGCGTACCCGTGATTCGCCAACGGTTTGTTGCTCGATGACACCGCTGGGCAGTACGACGGCGATGCTGACATTTTCCTGGGTCAGGTCGTAGACGGCCGCCGAGAACAGCGCGTCCATACCGATGGGCGCATATTTCACCCCCACTTCGTATTGCGTGCCCGTCTTCGGAATTACACCTACCGTTGGTGGCGAGACCGACTCGACCATGCTGACGTAGGTGGAGACTTCGTCGTTGACGATATAGGTCAGTGCGCCGCGATAGGACGTTTCGGAGAAGTTATCCGACGCTTTTACGTTGTTGATGTCGGTACTGGACAGATCCAGCGAGTCGTTGCGCACACCGGCGGTGACGATAAAGCGCTCATAGAAGGACAGGTTCTGCTGCAGGAACACGGCCTTGGTTTTCGTGTCGAGCTTGTCGTTGCTATAGGGCGCTACGCCGCTGGGTACACCCGTGAACACGGGGTTGGCCAGGTCGATGGAGCCTGTCGTGGCATATACGGAGCGTTCCTCGGTTGAAGAGTCGCCGTACTCCACGCCTACCAACGTACTGCTGTCGATGTTTTCGAAGCGGGCATCGTATTGCAGCATCAAGTTGCCGTTCAGTTGCTCGGCGTCGCTGTCAGTGCCAAAGATGTAACGCGGGACCGTGGTGCCAGTGCGGGCAGGGGAGTCGCTGAGGAACACATAGCCGAAATCATCGGTCAGTTCGCTGTAGCGCAGGTTGCTGCGCAATACGAAGCCATTGTCGAAATCATGGCTGAAGGTGCCGCTGATGTTGGTGCGTTCGACATCGTGGAAATTGTAGCTGGGCTCGCCGTAGAACTTGTCACGGTCGTATTCCTTGTCCAGCGGGTAACCGCCGCTGTTGGGCGAACTTTGGGTTTTCAGATAGTCCACGATCACCGAGGCCGAGGTGAAGTCCGTGGGTGACCAGGTCAGGCCGCCCATCAAGAACTTGTTGTCGTCCCGTGAGTGGTCGTACTCGCGATCGCTGTCTTGCATCTTTGCCGTGAAGCGACCGGCTACGGTTTTTTCTTCGTTCAGCGAGTCCCCGACATCGATGCCGGTTTCGACATGGTCGAAAGAACCGTAGGTGACGTAGCCCTGGCCGAACTTGTCGAAGCGTGGCTTTTTGCTGACAAAGTTCACCGAGCCGCCCGGGTCGGCCGGGCCGAACAATGTGGAGTTGGCCCCGCGGATCACCTCAACGCGCTCATAGGCGAAAGGTTCTTCGCGCACGCCGCGCATCGAGCCCAGGGTCAGGCCGTCCCGATAGGTCGTGGCCTGGAAGCCGCGGATCTGGAAGTAATCGTTGCGGTCGTCAGTGCCGTAATAGTCGGTAATGACCCCCGGCGTGTATTGCAGCAGTTCTTCGGTCGTGCTCACGCTGCGTTGCTTCATTTCCTTGTCGGTCACCACGGAAACCGAGGCGGGCGTATTGAGGATGCTGGTGGCCACCTTACCGCCGACCCAGAGTTCCTGGGCCACCACCGAGTTGCTGTCCTCGGTGCCGTCGATCCTGGCCTTGGCGTTGACGAGAATAGGCGCAAGGCGATACTCCTCGAGGTCGGCATCCGCCTTGGGTTGCGGCGTCAGCAAGTAAGCGTTCGGGCCTTGCTGCTGTATGGCGATGTCGCTCCCCTGCAACAGCGACGACAGCGCTTCGGACGTATCGAGTGTGCCGCTCACGCCCCGGGTATTGCGGTTCGCTACGCTTGAAGCGTCGAAGGAAAGACTGATACCCGCTTCGCGGGCAAAGCGGTCAAGCGCCGGTGCCAGGGGCCCGGCGGGAATGTTCCACTGGTGCACCGGGTGGGTCTGCTCAACAGTCGAGGGCTGCGCCAGGGTGGGTAGCGCGTAGCTGCTGACGATGACGCCGAAGACCGCACCGTGTATGGCACGACTCAGTAGATGACGCTGGGGAAACGGGGACGCACTCATTAACTCGCTCCGTAAAAGGGGATCGGCAGATCGGCCTGTAGGTCGGCCTTTTCTTACATGCCGAACGAGAATGAGAAATCACCTCATTTTTATTTGAGGTTGATGTATGGCGAGGAAAACTGTTAGCTGGCGGCGTTCAACGTCACCCAGTATTGGGTTCGATAATCGATCCGCAGGTGCAGTGACTGCGCAACCAATGCCAGCACCTGATCGGTGTCGGCGAGCTGAAAGGTGCCGGAAACCCGCAGGCCCGAGACCTCTTCGGCGCAGCGCAACAGGCCCGGGCGATAGCGCGACAAGGCCCCGATGAAATCACCGAGGCGCATATTGCGTGCGCTGATCACCCCGTCACTCCAGCTCCAGACATCCAGGCCGTTATCCTTGAACTCACGAATGCCATCTGAGGTGAACAGCCGCTGGTTGCCGGCCTGGACGGTGTCGTTGACCGCAAGGGTTTGACTGGACCCAGGAAACACCGTGACGGCGCCGCCCTGCACTGCGATGAGCGTCCCGTCGTCCCGCTCGTGCGCCAGGAACCGGGCATTCAGGGTGCGTATGAGGCCGTCGCGGGTTTGTACCCAGAACGGGCGCGGTTGAGCCGAGCCTGCGTCCGGGCCGGTATTGACGATGATTTCGCCGCGCCGCAGAACGATCAGGCGCCGCTGTGCATTGAAATAGCTGTCGACCGCACTGTCGCTGTTGAGCTGGACAAGGCTGCCATCATCGAGTTGGAAGCGCTTGCGCTCGCCGGTTTTGCTGTGCTGTTGGGCAAGCATGGCTGGCAGCGGTGTGTAGTCGCGGCCCAGCCAGGCCGCGCCACCCAAGGTGGCCAATGCACCCAGTAGCTTGAGGCTTTGGCGCCGATGGATGCCTGAGCGGGCGCCCTTGAGGGTGTGCCGGGCCAAATCCGGTGGAACGCCCGCGAAGTCATCGCCAAGCGCTTCCACGCGCTGCCACGCTAACCGATGCTCCGCACGCTGCTGCAGCCAGTGCTCGAAACTGCGCTGGGTTTGCTCATCGGCAGGATTGAAGCGCAGACGCACCAGCCAGTGGATCGCCTGGTCGACCACCGCCGGATCCAGCGCTTGCGCTTCACTGTTCGGCATAACGCAAGCGATAGCAGTGTTGCAGGGCCTTGGCCAGGTCGCGTTCAACCGTAGAGCGGGAAACGCACAATTTTTCGGCTATTTGCAGGCAGGTCAGGCCGTCGAGCTGGGCGAGTAGAAAAGCCTCGCGAACCCTCGGTTTGAGCAGGTCGAGCAGGCGGTCTATGCGCTCGAGGCTATCAAGAATCAGCAAGCGTTCTTCTTCAGAGGGGGCCGCTTGTGGAGGGAGCAGCGCGAGGCTCTCGAAGTAGGCGCGTTCGAGCTCGCGACGGCGATACCGATCGATCATCAGCCCACGGGCGATGCTACTCAGATAAGCCCGGGGTTCGCGCAAGGGGCTCAATTGACGCGATTTGAGCAGACGGACAAACGTGTCCTGCGCCAGGTCCGCCGCGCTTTCGTGACAGCCGATGCGCCGGCTCAGCCAGCTGTGCAACCAGGAATGGTGGCTGCGATAGAGCAGGGTGAGGTCGGCATTGCCCAGTGTGTCGTTGCTGCGCATCAGCATCCCGGAAACATACATAATTGATAATGAATCGCATTATATTCAGGCGGCTGACGTCAGTGCAAATGTGTGGGAGCCGATGCGCGAGACGGGCCCTGGTATACGAGTCCTGATAGGAATAGGCAATGCTGCAAGGCAAACCGGCATAGGTGCCGAGGTTCTGCGTCGATAGCATGGCCTCGTTCCCACCTTATTGGAGGCTCGCCATGAGCAGCAGAAAAACCCTATTCATCACCGGCGTCAGCAGCGGCCTGGGCAATGCCCTGGCGCTGGAAGCGCTTGCGGTGGGCCATCGGGTGATCGGCACCGTGCGCAGTGACGCGGCGTTGCAGGCCTTCGAGGCACTGTCCCCGGATCAGGCTCATGGCGTGCTCCTGGATGTCACTGACTTCGAGCGGATCGACAGCGTGGTCGCCGCCACACAAGCCAGCCACGGCCCGGTCGACGTACTGGTCAACAATGCCGGCTATGGCCATGAGGGCATCTTCGAAGAGTCACCGTTGCAAGAGATGCGTCGCCAGTTCGACGTCAACGTGTTCGGCGCGGTGGCGGTGACCAAGGCCTTCGTGCCCTATTTCCGCGAGCGCCGCGCCGGGCATATCCTCAACATCACCTCCATGGGCGGCACCATCACCATGCCGGGCATTTCCTTCTACTGCGCGAGCAAGTTTGCGCTGGAAGGTATCTCCGATACGCTGAGCAAGGAATTGCTGCCGTTCAACATCTTCGTGACCGCCGTGGCACCGGGCTCGTTTCGCACCGACTGGGCGGGACGTTCGATGCAACGCACCCCGCGAAGCATTGCCGACTACGACGCCAGTTTCGACCCGATACGCAAGGCGCGGGAAGAAAAAAGCGGCAAGCAGCCGGGTAACCCACAGAAGGCGGCCCAAGCGATGTTGCAACTGATCGACAGCCCGACACCGCCGGCCCACTTGCTGCTGGGCAGTGATGCCCTCAGCCTGGTGCGCGACAAGCTGAGCCGTGCGGCCAGGGAGATCGATCAATGGGAAGCGCTGAGCCGTTCGACGGACGATTGAATGGCAAGCAAGAGGCTCGTCAATGACCCAGGTTGATGCCTGCACCGCGCGCATGGTGCGGTTGATGGAAAAGCTCGCACCGGTAGAGGGCTACAACCTCAGCGCGCTGGAAGACATCCGTTTTCTGCGTTCGAACCGACCGCTGACGCGCACGCCGGTGTTGTATGAGCCCGGCATCGTGATCCTGTGCCAGGGGCGCAAGCGCGGCTATCTGGGCGACGACGTCTATGTCTATGACGCCCAGCATTATCTGGTGGTGTCTGTCCCGGTTCCCTTCACCATGGAGACCGACGCCAGCGCCGCGGAGCCCATGCTGGCGGTCTACATGCGCCTGGACCTGCAACTGGCCAGCGAGTTGATGTTGCAAGTGGACGAAACCCTGGGTCCCAGCGATGCACAACCCAAAGGCATGTACGCCTCGCCCATGGACGACTTGCTGCGCACCTCGACGCTGCGTTTTCTGGAGGCCATGAGTCGCCCGGGCGAAGGGCAGATCCTGGGACCTTCGCTGATACGGGAAATCTACTACCGGATCCTGACCGGCGAGCAGGGCGGCTCGATGCGCGCCGCGCTCAGTCGCCAGGGGCACTTTGGCAAGATCACCCGAGCGATACGCAAGATCCACAGCTGCTACCACGAGCATCTGGACGTCGAAACACTCGCCCACGAAGCCAACATGAGCATCCCCAACTTTCACCTGCACTTTCGCAGCGTGACGGACTCCACGCCCATGCAGTACTTGAAATCGACGCGCCTGCACCAGGCGCGACTACTGATGCTGCGCAATACCATGAGCGCCTCGACGGCGGCGTTCAACGTCGGCTACGAAAGCGCCTCGCAATTCAGCCGCGAGTTCAAGCGCCTGTTTGGGCGAACGCCTCAGGCGGAGATTGAATGGATGAAGGCGACTTATGCGTTGCCTGCGCCTGCCGGGCCGTCCATTTATGTTTCGTCGCATTAGGAGCGGTGGTGGGGCGCGCCAGCGTTGATACTGTCCAGCTATAAAAAAGCACGGATGATCGGTGCCTTTCAACAGGTCGTCTTTACCTATCGTGAACAATCATGCGTGTCGGCGGGCGCGCATTGGCTGCCAGTGGAGTGCAAGTCAGAACTCGTTGTTGCCATTGATCACTGGCTTCAAAGTAAAAAGCTTTGATGCCCCCACACCGATCATTCGTGACGGGCAGAAAACGACCAAAAACTTCCCGTCACAACGGGCCGGAAATGGCCCAGAACGCCCATCATAACCCCATAAAAAAAGGCATGGTTTTCGCTGTTTTCAGCGTCGCGCAGACAGCTGTTGCGGCGCCAAAAATGCATCGTGGAAATAGTTACGAAACGCCTGCATCGCCGGGCTGAATTCGCGCTCGCGATGCCACGCCAGTCCGACACTCATCGGCGTCACCTTATCGGTGACTGTCAGGGTTTCGATGCGTTTTCCTTCCAATGACCAGGGACGGTGCACCAAGTCCGAGAGGATTGCCACGCCGCTGCCATTGGCGACCATGCTGCGCACCGCTTCGACTGAACTGGTACGCACCCGCACGTTTGGCTGTTGATGCGCATGTTCCCAGTAGCGCATGGCGCTTTGTTCGGCTTCGTCGACGGTCAGCAGGATGTAGGGTTCTTTCGCGACGTCGGCGAGGCTGACCGCCGAGCGTTCGCACAACGGATGGTGGCTGGGCAGCCATAACCGCCGTTCGGAGTTGAAGAGAATCTCTGAAACGATGTCCGGGTGCGTGAGGTTGGCGGTGAGCACCACGGCCATATCGAAACGACCTTCCAACAAGCCTTGTTCAATGGCTTGCCGTTCCTGTTCATGAACTTCAATCGCCACGTCCGGATGCCAGTGTTCCAGGCGCTGCAAATGGTGCGGGAGGAAATAACCGATCACTGTGTAGCTCGCCGCCAGGCGCAACACGCCGCTGGCGCGGATGTCCGGCAACGGGCTGTTCAACGCGTCATCGACGCTGCGCAAAATCACGTAGGCCCGATTCAAAAAGTGCCGCCCGGCGTCAGTCAGGCTCATGCCCTGGGCCGAGCGCTGGAACAACAGCGTGCCAAGGATGCCTTCCAGTTCCTTGATCGCCGTGGTCACCGCCGACTGGGAAATATTCAGATGAATCGCGGCTTGAGAGATTTGCCCGATCTCGGCGGTGGCGACGAAATAGCGGACTTGGCGCAGGGTCAAGGACATGAGCACTCCGGGCGACGCTGTATCTGTTTTTCAGAAGATGGCCTATCTGATAATAGATCTTCCCAAGGGGGTAGGGAGGAATCTAACTTGGCCTTCACGAAGTCACAAGCGTCGGGAGCAAGCGTCATGCAGGCAGTAGACTTCAACTCGGACATGGGCGAAGGCTTTGGTCCCTGGACCATCGGCGATGGCGTCGACAATGAGCTGATGGGCTTTATCAGTTCGGCCAACATCGCCACCGGTTTTCATGCCGGCGACCCTGGCACCATGCGCCGCACCGTCGAGCAGGCCAAGCGCCTGGGCGTGGCTATCGGCGCGCATCCGGGGTTTCGCGACCTGGTTGGTTTTGGCCGTCGGCACATCAATGCGCCGGCCCAGGAACTGGTCGACGACATGCTCTATCAGTTGGGCGCCCTGCGTGAACTCGCCCGGGTTCAAGGCGTGGCCCTGCAACATATCAAACCCCACGGCGCGCTCTACATGCACCTGGCCCGAGACGAAGAGGCCGCCCGTTTACTGGTGGAAAACCTCCAGCGCCTGGAGCCGGAGTTGCTGTTGTATTGCATGCCCGAATCGGTGATCTGGCGGGTTGCCACGGAACTCGGCCAACCGGTAATCCGCGAGTTCTACGCCGATCGCGAATACGACCTCAGCGGCTCCATCGTCTTCACCCGTAACGTGCGGGCTTACGACCCGGCCCACGTCGCCGAGCGAGTACTGCGTGCTTGCCAACAAGGCGTGGTGCGCACCGTCGAGGGCGAAGACCTGGCGATCGAATTCGATTCCATCTGTTTGCACAGCGACACGCCGGGCGCCCTGGCGTTGGTCGAAGCCACCCGTCATGCGCTGGGTGGCGCGGGCATAGAGGTCCGAGCACCGCGCTGAGACCGAACGAAAACACCTGGCCCACAGACGCCAGGGTTTGCCCACCGATTCACTTTTTGCCTGCCTTTCTATAACTATTCCAAGAGGAACAGACATGGCTGAACACACTGTAATCACCCCATTGCCGGGGACCTTCTACCGTAAAGCCTCTCCGGAATCGGCGAACTTCGTCGAGGTCGGCGCGCAGGTCAGCGCCGACACGGTCATTGGCCTGATCGAGGTCATGAAGCAGTTCTCCGAACTGACCGCCGGGACGGCTGGTCGCCTCAGTGCCTTCTTGGTGGAAGACGGTGATCCGGTGGAGCCGGGTCAAGTCGTCGCAACACTCGGCGACGAGTGAGGGGGCGATCATGACCCAAGCCATTCATAAACTGCTGGTCGCCAACCGTGGCGAGATCGCCGTGCGGATTATCCGCGCCGCCAAAGAACTGGGCATTCCCACCGTTGCTGCGTGCAGCGAGGCGGACGTCGATTCCCAGGCCGCGCGCATGGCCGATGAGGTGCACATTCTTGGCCCGGCCCGTGCCGACAAAAGTTACCTGAACGTCGAGGCCTTGCTCGGCGCCTTGAAAGCCACGGGCGCCAACGCGGTGCATCCCGGTTACGGCTTTCTGTCGGAGAACGCCGATTTCGCCGAAGCGGTGGTGGCTGCCGGCGCCATATTCGTCGGCCCGAGCGCGGAGACGATCCGGCGCATGGGTGATAAAGCCGAGGCACGGCGTACCGCACAAGCCGCTGGCGTGCCGGTGGTGCCGGGTTCGCCGGGTGAACTGTTCGACGTCGAGTCGGCGCTGCAGGCTGCTCAATCCGTTGGCTTCCCGTTGTTGATCAAAGCTTCGGCCGGTGGCGGCGGGCGCGGTATTCGGCTGGCGGAAAACGCCGAGCAACTGAGCGAAGAATTTCCCCGCTCCCAGCGCGAAGCCCAAGCGGCGTTTGGCAATGGCGCTGTGTACCTGGAGCGATTTATCAGCCGGGCTCGGCATATTGAAGTGCAGGTGTTGGGCGACGGTCAGCACGCGGTGCATTTGTTTGAGCGCGAGTGTTCGCTGCAACGGCGCCGGCAGAAAATCTTCGAAGAAGCGCCGTCGCCAGTCCTCAGCCAACAGCAACGGGAAAACCTCTGCGAAAGCGCCGTGCGCCTGACCGAATCGTTGGGCTACAAGGGCGCCAGCACCCTGGAATACCTGTACGACGACACCACTGGCGAGTTCTTCTTTATCGAGATGAACACGCGGATTCAGGTGGAGCACCCGGTCAGCGAACTGATCACCGGCATCGACCTGGTCCAGGCCATGTTGCGCATCGCTGGCGGCGAGCCGCTGGGCTTCAAGCAAAGTGACATCCGACTCAACGGCGCCGCCCTGCAAATGCGCCTGAACGCGGAAGACCCGGCGCGAGATTTCTTCCCGAGTCCAGGCCTGGTCGAGGAACTGATCTGGCCGAACGGCGCGGGCATTCGCGTCGATACGCATCTGTATCAAGGCTACCGTGTGCCGCCGTACTATGACTCGCTGCTGGCCAAACTGATCATTCACGGTGCGGATCGCACCGAAGCCCTGGCCCGAGCGCGAATGGCGGTGGCGCACACCACGCTCACCGGCATGGCCAACACCTTGGCGCTGCACGGTGAATTGCTGGAGCAACCGTGGCTGCACAGCGCCGACTTTCACACCGGCACTCTGGAAACCTGGCTGGCCGAGCGCCGCAGCGGAGGTGAAGCATGAGTACTCCCATCCGCTACAGCTTTGGCGCCGATGAGCATTTGTTTGCCGAAGTCAGCGACAGCATGTCCCTGGACGCGTTCTTCAAAGGCTTGGCCGTTACCCGCGCCGTGGAACAGCTGGCGCTGGATGGCGTGCTCGATATCTGCCTGGCCAACGCGTCATTCCAGATTCGTTTCGATCCGGATCGCATCGCCCCTCACACCTTGCTCGAAGCGGTAAAAAACGCCGAGGCCGGGGCCGTTGCCGAGCGCACGTTGCAGACGCGGATTATCGAGATTCCGGTGCTCTACAACGATCCATGGACCCACGAAACCCTGATGCGTTTTCGCGACCGCCATCAAGACCCGAGCGCCACGGACCTGGAATACGCCGCACGAATCAACGGTCTGGCCGACGTCGATGCATTCATCGCGGCCCACAGTGGCGCGCCGTGGTTTGTCTCGATGGTTGGCTTCGTTGCCGGGCTGCCGTTCATGTTCCAGATGGTCGAGCACGAGCGCCAGTTGCAGGTGCCCAAGTACCTGCGCCCGCGTACCGACACACCGAAATTGACCCTTGGTCACGGCGGTTGCTTTGGTTGCATTTACTCGGTGCGTGGCGCCGGCGGTTATCAGATGTTTGGCGTCACCCCCGCGCCGATCTACGACCCGCAACAGAACCTCGCGTACCTGAAAGAACACATGGTGTTTTTCCGTCCAGGCGACATCGTGCAGTTCAAACCTATGGACCGTGAAGCCTACGACCACGCGGTGGCTGACGTGGAAGCCGGTTGCTTTGATCTGCGGATTCGGCCGGTGGAGTTTTCGCTGGACGCGTTCCTCGCCGATCCCGTTGGCTATCCCAAGTCGTTGCAGGAGGTGTTGGCATGATCAAGGTCCTCAAACCCGGCCTCGCCACTTCGGTACAAGACCTGGGCCGCGAAGGGTATTACCACTTGGGCATTCCGCCCTCCGGCGCGCTTGATCAATACGCCTTGAGCGCGGCCAATCAATTGGTCGGCAACCCGGCAGGTCTGGCGGCGCTGGAATGCACGCTGCTCGGGCCTGAGTTGGAGTTTCAGGAGGATGCATTGGTGGCGGTCAGCGGCGCGCACATGACGCCACGGGTCGATGGCGTGGAAATGCACCACGACACCGCGTTCACCGTGAAGGCCGGGCAAGTGCTGCGCTTTGACTTTCCCAAGGCGGGTGCCCGCGCTTATGTGGCGGTAGCCGGCGGCATTGATGTGCCGGTGGTGCTCGGCAGTCGCTCCACCTATGCGCTCGGCGCGCTCGGTGGCTTTCAGGGGCGACGCCTGATTGCAGGCGACGAATTGCCGATAGGCATCACCAGTGGCAAGAGCCGCGCCGGGGCCAGTTTGCCCATGGCGTTACGGCAATCATTGGGTGGCGAAATCACCCTGCGGGTGGTGCCCGGTTTGTACTACCACCGCTTGACCGAAGCGGCGGCGAAGAGCTTTTTCGCCGAGCCGTGGACGGTCGGCTCGGAGGCCGACCGCATCGGCTATCGCTTCAAGGGCGGCAGCGCGCTGAGCTTTCAGCCCCGGGAGCAGCCGTTTGGCGCCGGTTCCGATCCGTCGAACATCGTCGACAGTTGCTACCCGATTGGCTCGATCCAGGTGCCCGCCGGGCTCGAACCCATCGTGCTGCACCGTGATGCAGTGTCCGGTGGCGGCTACGCGATGATTGGCACGGTGATCAGCGCCGACCTCGATTTGATCGGCCAGATGCAACCCAACCAGAAGGCCCGCTTTGTCGCGGTAACCCTCGAAGAGGCGCTGCAAGCGCGACGTTCCTATAAGAAAAAGCTCAGCTGCCTGAGCAAGCTGTTCCCTTCCTGATTCTGCCCGCCGTCTAGCGCGGGCCATGCCAAACGGTACGCCAACGCCGCACTTCGGTGCGGGGACGGCTGCCCGCGCTTCAACCTTTGATTGGTTTTGGAGTTCACGCATATGGCTGCTTTATCGCAATCGAGTCAAACCGGGCAAGACCCGGCGCATCATCCTGTTCCCACCGAAGCGCGCATGGGTCGACTGTCCCTGACCATGGCCTGGTGGGCGGTATGCAGTGCAATGTTTTACATCGTGGTGGGTGCTTCATTGGCGTTGTCGTTCGGTGCGCGCAATGCGCTGATCGGCATGGTCCTGTCGGTGATCAGTTATGGACTGGTCAACAGCGTGCTAAGCCGCTTTGCGGTTCGCAGCGGTTTGTCGGTGGCGTTGTTTTCACGGCTGTTGTTCGGCAGCACCGGAGCGAGCCTGGCGACGTTGATTTTCTTCTCGACCGCGATCTATTACGCGGTGTTCGAAGGTTCGGTGATTGCCGTCGCGCTCAATCACCTGTACCCGGAACTGGTCTATCCGCTGGCGGCGTTGGCGGTGGTGCTCTACAGCGTGCCAATGATCCTGGGCAGCGTGCAGCACTGGCTGGACAAGCTCAACGGCGTATTGCTGCCGGTGTACCTCGGTGGTTTGCTGGTGGCGGTGGGCCTATCGATCAGCCGTTATGGCTACCAGCCGCAATGGCTGGAGTTCGGCCCGGCAACGCCTAGTGCATTCGGCTGGTGGGATTGTTTTGTCGCCTACATGGGCGTCTGGGTGTTGATGCTGTTCACCTTCGACTATGCGCGCTTCGGCAAACCTGAAGACGCCGAGTACCACGGTCGCTGGAACTTCGGCATGCCGTTCTACGCGGTGACGTTTCTGCTCAACGGCGCGGCGGGCATTTACCTGGTCAGCAGCATCCCCCACGAAGGCGCGCTGAACGAAGTCTCGGTGGTGATGGCGATTTTGCAGTTGATGGGCCTGTGGGGATTGCTGTTTGTCT
This sequence comes from Pseudomonas sp. FW305-28, assembly GCF_017351395.1. NCBI lineage: Bacteria > Pseudomonadati > Pseudomonadota > Gammaproteobacteria > Pseudomonadales > Pseudomonadaceae > Pseudomonas > Pseudomonas sp. FW305-28. Next base: position 74,498 of record NZ_JACNDD010000007.1, on the reverse strand, counting down.
GGGCCACGCAAACCCGGATCAACACCGCCAACTATTACTTGGCGACCCTGAACATGCAGGCGTTCTTCGGTCGATTTGGCCTTCGCGGTTCATACCTGATGTGGGCAGTCGCGGTGGGGGTGATCGTCTACGGTTTGATGCTCGCGGACGTGTTTGCCTACATCCTCAAGGCATTGGCCTATCAGGGGATTTTCGTGGTGGCCTGGGTGGGTGTGGCGTTGGCGCAGATTGTCTACGGACGCAGTGACGTGGCAGCGCTCGAGCGGGTGGCCGCGTTTAACCCGGTGGGCTTGACGGCCTGGTTTGGCGCCACCGCATTGGGTCTTGCGTTGATGTTTTCCGGCGGCGGCCTGAGCAGCTTTTCCGCGCCATCTACCGTGATAGTTGCATTTGCCTTGCAAGCAGGCTTATCCCATCGAAGCCGGTTGCGGATGCGGTTGGCAGAGTAGAGTTTTGCAGTCACTCATCTCAGCGCCTGGAAGTACGTCTTGGAATACATTTCAAAATGGATCTGCGTGAAGTGCTATGGAGCTCGATGGCGCTGAAAGCCCCGTATTTACTGGGTTTCAGGCACAAAAAAAGACGTCCGTGGACGTCTTTAGATGATGAAGTGGTGGAGCCGGGGGGATTTGAAGCTATCGGATATATGTATGAAATATAAAAAGAAAATATTGGTTGTAAAGCTAGGTGGAATACCTTTTGGAATACCTGACCGGTTGAAAGCGAGCTCGGCATGCTGATATGAATCTTGAGGTTCGTCCGATTATCCGTGCTTGCGGAACCTCCTTCATCGACTTGATGGGGCACGCTAGCGTCAGAATTACTGCTCATCAGGGCCTCAATGATTTGATCGCGTTACACGCCGTGCTGCTTGGCTAGCGGGTCGAGTCGGGCGATCAAGATTATGGATAGCAGGATGTTGACCTGCTTCTTGCCAGCGGAGCGCTCGGTGAATGTGCTTACGGTTCCGGCGCCTCTTGACTCCGTGATTATGCCTTCAGTCCATTGCGACCTGTCTCTTATTGGTCGACGAGCATCAGCAGCTCTTGGAGATTGCTGATGGGGCTGCTTGAGAAGGTGGGTGGGTGGTTCTTCTGAATCCCGCTCCCAGGCGCAGCGCTTTTCACCGTTTTTACTGGCGAATCACTACAGCAGTGTCCTTCATGCTGATAGACTTCAGCCGACTTTAAACGACTATGGCTGCTTAAGCTTGAGCGTAACCATAATGAACACTGAACCTTGGGTCACTGCTGAACAGGTTTCCCTTCACTTGGGGGTGGCCAAAGACACAGTGTATCGCTGGCGCGAGCGTAAGGCTTTGCCGGCGCACAAAATTGGTCGTCTATGGAAGTTTCAGCTATCTGAGGTCGATGAGTGGGTGCGAGCGGGTGGCGCAGACGAGCACCAAAACTCAGGGAATGAGCAATGACTACTCCGAGCCACAATGAAGCGCAAACAAGAGCTCAGGTCATCGACTCTCAGCTTGCTCATGCTGGCTGGTCTCAGAGTCGGCGGACTCTTGTCGAAGAATTTTTGCTCAAAACAGCCGAGCCTGCCGGCAACTATGGCAATGAGCAATTTGCTGACTACGTTCTTCTCGGTTCAGATGGTTATCCGATTGCTGTAGTCGAGGCCAAGCGGTCATCGCGTGATGAGCTTGCTGGAAAGCGTCAGGCCGCTGACTACGCAGACGCAATCAACGCCAAATTCGGTAAGGACCCTTTCATTTTCCTCACCAACGGCAAAGAGATTCAATTCTGGGATCGTGAACGCTATGCGCCCCGAAAAATCTCGGGGTTCTACACGCGAGACGACTTAGAGCGACTGCGCCATCAGCGGCAGTTTGCTCAGCCGCTGGGCGGTGTCACCATCAACGCCGCGATCGCAGGGCGCGACTATCAGAACGAAGCCATTCGGCGTGTCACTGAAGGTGTAGATGTGGCCAAGCGTAAGTTCCTGCTGGTGATGGCTACAGGCACAGGTAAGACTCGGACGACCATCGCCCTTGTTGATACTTTGCTGCGATCAAAGCGCATACAGCGAGTCCTATTCCTGGCCGACCGCCGGGAATTAGTGCGCCAAGCTATGTCGGAGTTCAAGTCTCACTTACCTAACGAGAGTTTGGCTCGCATCGAGTCCGGCGAAACCTCCGGTGCACGCATTCAGTTCTCGACCTATCCCAGCATGATGCAAGTTTATTGGCGCCTGTCGGTTGGTTACTACGATCTGATCGTGGCCGATGAAAGCCACCGTTCTATCTACCAACGATATAAGGCCGTCTTCGATCACTTCGACGCCATCCAGCTCGGGCTGACCGCGACCCCCACGGACTATATCGATCACAACACCTTCGAGCTGTTTGATTGCGGCGACGGCGCGCCCAGCTACTACTACAGCTACGAGCAAGCGATTGCCGACCAGAACCTAGTTAACTACCGCGTGCTGGATGCACAAACCAACTTTCAACTTCAGGGTATCCAGGGCGACGCACTACCCGAGCCATTGAAACAGATGGCTCGCGATCAAGGAGTGGAGCTTGATGAGCTCAACTTCGACGGCAGCGACATCGAAAAGGGAATCATAAACCAAGGCACCAACGACGCCATGGTGCGAGAGTTTATGGATAAGAGTCGCAAAGATGTGCGCGGGTTACCACACAAGTCCATCATCTTCGCCGTCAGCCACGCCCATGCAAAGCGGCTCTACGAGGGATTTAACCGTCTGTATCCTGAGCTGCAGCGCCAAGGCATGGCTGAAATTATCGATAGCCATATGGAGCGCGCTGACGCGACGCTGGATGATTTCAAGTACCGCACCATGCCGCGTGTGGCTATATCGGTGGACATGCTCGATACCGGCGTAGACGTGCCTGCCATCCAAAACCTGGTCTTCGCGAAGCCCGTATTTAGCAAGGTTAAGTTCTGGCAGATGATCGGGCGCGGCACGCGGCTGCATACCGACAAGGCCACCGGTGAGATCAAGAAAGATTTCTTGATCATCGACCACTGGAAAAATTTCGCGTATTTCAAGCTCAAACCCGACGGCGAGGTCGACCATCCCAGCGAACCGCTACCGGTTCGTCTGTTCCGACTGCAGCTTGAAAAGTGGCAACTCCTGGAAGCACAGCAGCAAGACACACAAGCCACCATTGCCGATCTGCAGGCGATGCTGCAGGCATTGCCCCGTCACAGCATCCATGTCCGTCCGCACTGGGACAAGCTCGATGCGCTGGCAGCGCAGTGGCCAAAGCCCAGTCAAAGCGCAATTGAACACCTGTCGCAAGTCATCGCCCCACTGATGCGACTAGCTCCACTAGCTGGCCTGGATGAACTTCAATTTCGCATTTGGTGCGAGCGTCTCTCAGTGGCTTGGCTTAAAGGTGATGCAAGCGAACAGGCTAAAGTGCGTGTGCGCATTCACGACGCGGTTGAAAGTCTGGCCGAAAACATACCTGAGGTACAGCGTGTGGCCGAACAACGTGCCTGGATTAAGTCGGCCGGCTTCTGGCAGCACTTGGATATGGCGCGTTTGCTCACACTGCAAACCGTGTTTGCCCCGCTGATGCGTTACCGTACTACAACACCCAGCCGCACGGTTGAAATTAACCTGCCGGACAGCATTACCCAGCGCAGTTGGATCATCTACGGCCCCACAGGCGAAGGTGCTTTTGCCGAAAGCTATCGCGAGCAGGTAGAGGCGCTGGTGCGCCAATTGGCTGACCAGCTTCCTGAGTTGGCCAAGCTCAAGCAAGGTGAGCATTTGGGCGATGACGATTTGGAGCGAATCAGCGATACGCTGAACCAGGCTGATCTGTTCGTCACCGAAGACACCTTGCGCAAGGCCTTTGAGGCTCCCACCGCATCGTTGGCCGACTTCCTGCGCCATATACTTTGCGAAGGTGCGCACCTTCCTAACCGAGAGCAGCGCATCAGTACCGCGTTCGATGCGTTCATTGCCGCACACGGCTATTTGCGTGCCAACCAACTCAACTTCCTGCGGGCCGTAAAGGCTGCTGTGCTGCGCCATGGGCGCATTACCCGCGCTGCACTCAACGAACCTCCGCTGTCGCGTGTAGGGCGCGTGGAAACGCTATTTCCGTCGCGAGACATCGACGAACTCATCAATCTCACCAACAACTTGTTGGATGAGACTGCCTGATCCATCAAGGACACTGTTGAATGCTTGCCCCTCATATCAAGAAAAAAGTCGACGAACTCTGGAACCGTTTCTGGGCTGCCGGCCTCACCAACCCCTTGGTGGCAGTCGAGCAGATCACCTATCTACTCTTTCTTAAACGACTGGAAGACATAGATTTCAAGCGGCTAGAGCGTGGTTTTCAGTCAATTTATACTGGTTTTGAAGGTTGTAGGTGGAGCTACATCCGCCATGAAAAAACCAATCCGAATCACCTAATCGACATAGTGTTTCCCTGGCTCCGCGAGCTCGAAAAACATTTCACCAACACTAGCGCTGACGGTACTGAGCTGGCCAGCTTGAATAACCGCATGGCTGATGCTTACTTTCAGCTCGATCCTAACAAAGGCAAGGTGTTGTCGGATGCTATTGACGCTATCGACCAACTCTTCGCGCGTGCTGGTGAGGGTTCTGCTGCCCAAGACATCATGGGCGACACCTTTGAGTACCTACTCAGCGAAGTCGCTACGGCGGGTAAGAATGGCCAGTTCCGCACCCCACGTCATCTGATCCGGTTTATGGTGGAGTTGCTCGACCCCGAGCCTGGTCAACGTGTCATCGACCCTGCCGCCGGAACAGGTGGCTTCCTGTTTAGTACCCAGCAGCATCTGATGCGCAAATACTCAGCGCAAGAAAACCTTGTGCTCGAATGGGATGGCACTCCACATCGTACCGATGGCGCTGCGGCAACATCTGAGCAATACGCCGCTATCCATAACGGAGCCAATTTCGTCGGCTTGGATAACGACCGGACCATGGCCCGCATCGGCTGGATGAACCTGGTGCTGCACGACGTCACCGACCCGCATTTGCTGCAAGGCGACTCACTCAGTAAGCGCGAAGGAAAGGCCAAGCTCAAGGAGCTGTTGGAGCCAGGCAGCTACCAGTTCGTGTTGGCCAACCCACCCTTTACCGGTACGGTCGACAGCGGCGATCTTGAGCCCGATACCTTACTTTTTCCGCGTGTCGGCGGTGGCGGCAAGAAAAAAGGGGACACGATCACCAATAAGAGTGAACTTCTCTTTCTATGGTTGATGCTCGACTTGCTGGATATTGGTGGCCGCTGCGCAGTGATCATTCCCGAGGGCGTCCTGTTCGGTAATACCGATGCTCACGTGCGCCTGCGCCGCGAGCTCCTTGCCGAGCACGTGGTGGAGGGAGTCATCTCTCTTCCAGGTGGGGTCTTTCAGCCCTACACCGGCGTTAAGACCTCCGTCTTGATTTTCAGAAAAGTCACACGCCGTGACAACAAACAAACCTTGCCCAGCAACGCCACACCATTCAGTGAACACGTCTGGTTTTATGAAGTGGAGGAAGACGGCTACTCCAAAGATGCCAAGCGCAGTGCCCGTCCTGGCCAACAGAACGACCTGTGGGATGCGCTTGAAAAGTTCAAAGCCTGGATTTCTCAAGGACGCTCAGGCGCGCAGCTCAATGAGAAAACGCTGTTGCAACCCCGCTTCTACACTGAGCGGTGGCGTCAGGCCCTGCTGCGCGATACCGCCGACAAGCTTACGCCTGCTGGTGAGGCATTTTCAGCTTTAGCCGACACCAGTATGTGGGACGGTCAGGTGTGGAGTATTCGCGAGCTGTTTCCCGAGCTTCCTGCCGATCCCAAAGAGGCTGAAGAGAAGGTGCGGTCAGCCTCTGGGAGAGTGTTGATTGAATTGGCAATTCAGGTATTTACCCCAGCTGCACAAAAGGCCTGGAATGCCACGATTAGCGCACGCCTTGCCGAAGAAACCACCGATTCCGAACTCATTGATGCTTGGAAAAAAGCGTCTAAGCCCTTTGAGGTGGAATTCAAGAGATTGGCCCGTGAGATGGAGGCCTTTTTCGAAAAAGAAGACTCTCCAGCGCTCTCGATCTGGAAAGACTTAGTTAAGGCAGCACTCGCTGAGGTCCAACTCGACGTCTATGTGCTGGGCCTATTGCGAGGCAATCAGCCGCCCAAGGCCATGGCGGTACATGACATCGGAGAAAAGCTGACTGAAACGGCCCGCGAAGTCGCCAAACTCGACGGCTTCGACGTCACCCTGCGCAGCTTAGCTATTGATCAGGCCACTGAGCTCAGCGCGGCCAAGCATTGGGTGGTGCCTGTGCGTGACTGGGCGCGCAACGACGAATGGCAGAGTGAAGATGGTCAGCTCATAGGCTCACACGATGCCGATGGCTGGGTGCGCCCAAGCTACGTGCAAGCAATGTTGGCCGATGGGCTTTACGACGACAAGGGCGCACTCAAGGATGGCTTGCTCGACCCGGACTGTATTGAGGCACGTGAGTGGAACCTGTCCGCTGGGCAGTACAAGCCTTTTGATTTCACCCAACTTAAGAGCGACAAAAGTGTAGCTGAGTTAATCGGCACACTCAAAACCACCGAGCAAGACATCATCAATGGCTTGGACAAGTTGCTAGCGATGGTGGAGGGGCGGGAATGAGTTTGCCTGAAACGTGGGAGCAAGCTCGACTAACAGATGTTTGCGAGCTCAACCCTAGGCTACTTGCCGAAGATCGACCCAATGACGGTACCACCGTCACTTTTGTGCCTATGTCCGCTGTCGATGAAGATAGCGGCGTTATCAGCAAGCCAGAAACCCGTTCGTTTACAGAGGTTGCCAAGGGTTATACGAGTTTTCGTGAGCGCGACGTGCTATTTGCGAAAGTTACGCCCTGTATGGAAAACGGGAAAGCCGCAGTCGCACGCGATCTTGAAAATGGATTGGGCTTTGGGTCCACAGAGTTTCATGTACTACGCCCGACCGGAGTCGTACTTCCTGAATATGTTTTCAGTTTTATTCGGCAGAAAGCCTTTCGTGATCGGGCCGCAGCTGCGTTTGTGGGAACAGGAGGCTTGCAGCGGGTACCGCCTGATTTCCTCTCTCGAGTGAAGATCCCGCTTCCTACACTCCCCGAGCAGAAGCGAATCGTCGACGTGCTGCGGCAGACGGAGGTAGTGGCTAAGGCCAAGAAATCCATCAGCGATCAATTTGACCACCTAGTTCGGACGGCTTACTGGGAGTACTTTGGTAAATGGTTCACTGCTGATGGTTTGATTGATCCCGTTCGAATTAGCGACTACGTGGCGGACTCCCAGTACGGAGTATCCGAAGCCATGGGTGAGACTGGAACGCACGCGGTGTTGCGTATGAACAGCATCACCACCAGTGGCTGGATAGACCTGTCAAACCTCAAGTACGCCAGTCTGTCGAAAAAAGACATCAGTTCTACCGAGTTGCGAGATGGAGACCTTCTGTTCAACCGGACGAACTCCAAGGAGCTGGTCGGTAAATGTGCTGTTTGGCGCCCTGTTGCCGGCACATACAGCTTTGCTTCTTACCTCGTACGCTTTCGCTTAAAGCCAGAAATGCTGCCGGAATACCTTTGGGCGACTTTAAACAGTGCCTACGGGAAATATCGTCTTTTGAATTCGGCCAAACAGGCTGTCAGCATGGCGAACGTAAGCCCGACAGGCTTGGGGCGAATAACAGTGCCGCTTCCACCACTGCTTCTTCAAGAGGCGTTCGCTAAGTTCGTGCGTAAAATTGAGCTACTGCGAGCACAGATGCTTAGCAAGCTGGAGTTGTATTCTGAATTGCAGGAGATCATTACTCAGAGAGCCTTGATTGGAGAGTTGACTGCCCAATGGCGAGCACTTCATACGGACGAAATCGTCGAGGCTGGCAAGGTTCGTGATGCGCTACTACGCAAACACGGAGCAAAGGTCTCTCTGACTGCTGCCGCCAAAACCAGCTTCCTTGCACAAGCCGATATCACAGTGCGCCCCGCGCGCCATTGGCTACTCGCCGAGCTCAGCGAATTCCAGCGCCGCGTCCTGAAGGGGTTTAGCAGGTATGAGTTTCATCCTGTGTTCACCGAGGATACTTCTGACTTCGCGGCTTTCTGCGATAGCGATGCAGTTCGCGATGCACTTGGCGGGCTGGAGTGGTCACCGAACCAAGTCGGCCGCGCTCTCGGTGTACTGGCTGATTTGGGGTTGATTGCTCAGGTCAGCATTCTTCGCCGCGACGTCGCAACCAACAGCGACAATTTTCATAAGGCGTTTCGTCCGCTGCGGGAAGACGAGCGCACGCGTTTGGACGACATCTCTGCATTGAAGCGCGTGTCGCGCTTTGGTGATGAGGCCGACGTGTCCTACCATTTTCGAGCGTCCCTTGACCGTGAAACGTCCGCGCGGGCGGGCGCTGACGAAATGTTTCAGGTCACACAGCTCGAAGACGAGTATGGTCACTCGCGAACTGAGTGGATCGATCAGGGCCGTCATTATGCTGACCTTAATGCGCTACGCGATGATCTCGCGAAGCGATTGGGCGTCGCGCCGATTTTGGTGACCGTGGAGGAGATTGCATAGTGCGACTTCGATACTTGCACTTGCGAAACTATCCGCCGATATCTGAGCTCCGAGTGCGATTCGCCAGCGGCTCGCCGCTCGGGCGCGATTGCGCAATACGTTTCGTGATCGGACTCAACGGTAGTGGAAAGTCGAACCTCTTACGTGCGGTGGCGGAGGTGTTCCTCGCTTTAGCCGACGAACGCCTACCGCCGTTTCCTGTGAGCCTTATCTATGAACTGGGGAAGCGCGGCGAGAAAGGTCACCGAACATTTTTAGTCGATTGCTTTGGCAGAAAGTCCGAAGCAAGCATCTGGATGAGAGAGGGCTTTTATTGGCCAGACGATACGAGCGTGGAGGCATTTGACGCTGCTGTGATGCGCATTCGCGCGGCCGATATGCGGGACCCCGAGATGTTTTCACAGTATGAACTAGAGCCGTTCGTACTACCTGGCACGTGGCCCCAGTCGCCTGGGATTGCAATGCCATCAGCCGTGCTGGCGTACACCACGGGTGACATTCGCCCCTGGCGTTCTGTCTGGGGGCGCAATCAAGATGGCGTGTCTGCTGCCGAGGTGAACAGCCAAGAAGTAAATGATGAGCGCCCACCAGGATGGACTATGGCGCTTGAGCGAGCGCTTTCGCCTGCAAAAAATAACGCGGAAGATGGCGCGTCGCTTGAGGCGGATGATATTGAGCGTGAGAGGCGCATCAACAGCGCTGGGCGACCCATACTGCTAGACGCGACGCTATTGAAGTGCGCGTTACTCGCTGTCGTGTTGTCACGCTCGCGACCTGCGGTTGACTCTCACAATGAAAGTAAGCAAACCGACGGGTTCGCAAAACTGCTGTCGGATGGTGCGTGTGACCATCTTGTGACCATCGCGTTTCGGGGACGCTTTCTGCCGAAGGAGTGGGGACAGGAAATTCAGGATTTGTCGTTAAAGTGGTGGCTATGCGCAGGGGAGGTAATAGCCGAGCCGCACCCTACTGATTTGCGACGAACCGTGATCTTCGATATGGGCGGGCAGTTTGATGCGCGGACGCTACCCGTGCAAACGGGTGACGACGATCTAAACATCTGTAAAACGCAGCGACAAGCCCTCCTGCATTTGCTCGGCGGTGAGTCGGCTACACCTTTCAAATTGTTTGAGCGATTGCTGACGCTGAGAGACGCTGAGCTTTTTGAGGATGTGCAACTACGGATGCGCCGAGCGCCAGCGCCAGATGCGATATCGAGCGCCACAGCAAGTGATGTCGGTGTGCTTCGATATGAAGAAATGTCAGACGGTGAGCAGATGTTCCTTGGCAGGATGGCATTGTTTCACCTGTTAAAAGGGCAGCAGGATGCGCTGCTATTGCTCGATGAGCCAGAAACCCATTTCAACGACAAATGGAAGCGTGAGATTGTTGACATCATTGATGACGCAATTGGCGATACCGCAAACGACGTATTAATTTCAACTCACTCTGCCATCGTGCTCTCTGATGTGTTCAACAACGAGATCGTGATGGTGAAAAAAACTTCGGAAGGCTCTTCCGTGCGCAGCGTGGACGAGCCGACGTTCGCCACCGACCCGAGCGCGTTGATGATGACAGTATTCGGTGCCGATGACAGCATTGGCAAACGTGCCCAAGAATTTATTGAAAGCAAGCTTCGGCAAGCCACCGGAACACCTGCTGAAATGGCAGATTTGGAGCATCTAATTCTCCGGATGGGTTCGGGCTTCTATCGCAGTGAGTTGCGTACCCTGCTTAACAGCTGGCGGGGTAAAAATGATTAAACCAATCTATCGTGTTTCATGTTCTCCCGCGCTGGCCGCTTGCCAGCGGTTGATGCAGCGCTTTGCGCTGTGGCTGTGCGATCCTACGACCACAGGCGCTCACATTAGTCATCAGGCGTTACAACCTCCGGTTCTGGCCAGCGCGATTGAGGCGGATTGGTTATGGGACTTTCTCCAGTGCGTTGACGCTGGCCAATCGCTGTTGAGCCGGGCACAAACTGTGGCGGCTATGCCGCCAGTCCAGAAGGTAGCGTTGGTCGCTTGGATACAGACTGTCACGGCGCTTGCAACGCAGTTTCAGCCAGCGCCCACCCCCTGGCCAATCAATCGCCCAATTGCGAATAAGTCTGACTGGCTTGCGTTCAAAACCCTGATGGAAAGTTTTTACAAAAAGGGGTTTAGGAGTGGTTTGCCCTATTTTCCCAATGGCGCACCCACTGCTGCAGGTGGCGTGAACTATGCCGACTATGTAAGCGCTTTCCGCAATGCGCACCGGCTTAATCCTGCCCCCTATGCACGTGAGATTTGTGTGTTGTGCGGCGGCCCGCTTGGCGACACACCGCACGTCGACCACTGGATCATCAAGAGCGCGTTTCCTCTACTCAGCATATGTGAGGACAACCTGCAATTAATCTGCAGCACTTGCAACGAGGCTCCGAATAAGGGCGACAAACCAGTGCATTCCGCTGGCAGCTTTACTGATTGGTTTCACCCATATTTTCGTCCTGGGAATGGGGTTTTGCAGCTCGGGTACGTGCTACCTGAGCTATCTGTGCGTTGCTCCGCCACCACTCCTGCTGATCAGCCAAAAGCCGACAAGCTAGACGCGCTACTCAATCTAACCAGCCGGTGGTCGCGCGAATTCAAGGCGGAATATGCCAAGCATCAGGATGTATTGATACGTAAGGAAAAGCGTCGGCTACAAAGCGCACAAGCTCGCCACACCCCAGTCGAAATTCAGTCTTACGTCGAGCAGTGGCAGATTAACCTTGCCGTCGGTGAGCCTCATTACGAAGTGTATCAAGCGCTGGCTGCTGCTTTGCAGGAGCCAACGCGGTTAGCTGCTTGGCACTCTGAGTTGGCACTAGTCAATTAACTCCATATAGCCGGCGTGATTTGTTTAGCGGTGCTGTGTGGCGCTTAAGTGCGGCGGAAGAAAGGCAGCAATAGCGCGTGCAAATCGTCGAACGCTTGTTAACGTGCTTGGTAGCGTTTGGCGATGAGGTTGGCATCTCGGGCTTTCATAGGGCCTCACTGGCATTGGGTGGGCGGTCGAAAGGTGCAGGACGCCGACGGCCTGCGAGGTTGTCGAGGCCATGGTGGCGAAATGGAATTGTGCTGTCGAGCGTCGGCTCAGCCCAGCGATTCGTCGAAGTAGTCGCTGTCGAGCCTGGGTACTTTGTAAAGCTGCGAGCTGACCCCCACCTCGTGGTCGAGCATCAGGTTTACCAGGCGTTTACCGTCGATCAGTACCAGCCCCTCGACCGAGCGCGCGAAGTCAACGGCGTGGGCGGTGAAGCCGGAGGTGGTAATGAATACACCGCGTTTAGCTTTCTGCCCGGCCAAGGCGCCATAAAACGCTTGTAGGTCGGGACGCCCAACAGTGTTCTGCCAGCGTTTGGCCTGCACGTAAACCTTTTCCAGCCCCAGTGCGTCCAGCGAGATCACGCCGTCGATGCCGCCGTCGCCACTGCCGCCGACTTGTTGCAGAGCCTGCCGGTTCGCGCCATAGCCCAGGCTGTGCAGCACGTCGAGTACGATGTGCTCGAAGCGCGTGGGGCTGGCTTGCAGCAAATTGTCCAGCAAGTCTCCCGCGACGCTGGTGCGCAGCTCAAGGATAGCTTGGTTTAGGCGCTCCTGCGGGCTGCTAGTGGCGAGGTCGGTCTTGGCAATAGGCTCTGACGTGTCGCCGCTTTCATCCAGCGAGGCGGCGTCCGGTGCTGTCTTCAGCTTCACGCTCATGAAGTTCACAGCTAGGTGCTCGACTTGCTCTGGGCTCAATGGGGTCGGGTTTTCCTGGGCGAATGCGCGGCCGGTGTCGGTCAGCTGCCAGTAACCACGCTTGGCGCTGCTGGAGTAGCCAGCACGCTTTAGCCGATCATGCGCCCAGCCTGATCGATTCTTGTAGGTGGCCTGGCCACTTGCGATGGTCTCCTGCCGCTGTGACTCGCTCAGGCCAAGAGACATGGCGGCGGCTTCGTGAGCCTCGCTCGCGGTTGAACCGTCAGGATGTGTGGCGAGAAAACGTAGGATGGGCTCTATGAACTGATCGTAGGTCGGGACTGACATGGCTCTTTCTCTTCTTGGTTAGAGGCTTAGTCCAACGTAGCAGCTCAGCGACTGCGCTTTGTCTTAGTGAGCCAAATTGCTGATCTCAACGCGCTGCCTACCATATTCATACCCATGACTTTTCTAAGCGACGAGCGAGCAGTCGCAGGGTTAGGAGGTAGTAATAGCGCGTTGCATTACTGCGCCGGGCTAGACGCTTTTCGAGGAACCAAATCACATGCTTCCGCTGCCAAGTCCAAGGCGTTTCTCGCTGCCAGCGCTCTGCAATCTCAGCCTGGATGATTTTCGCCTGTCGTACATGACGTTGTCGAGTTGCGTGCGAGCCCGTCAACACCGCAGACAAGAACAGCTCCATGTCGAATGACTTGCTCATGCGCACCCTCCAATGTAGGCAGCGACCACGTCGATCCGCCCGTGCCCCAGCTCATAGCTGATTTGCCTCCGAGCCTCGCGGTCAAGGTGCCGATTTAACTTGCAGCATTGGCCGCCGTTGATAGGCGCGCGATGTCGGGTGATTTGCTCATAGCGCTCACACGCGAACGCCGCCCGTAGTTCATGGAAGCCTCTGAGGTTGTGTGCATGCAGGATGGCCCGTGCAGGACGGATCACTTCTTGCAGAACATCTAGGTAGCTTTCGTGTGGCGCAATCAGGTTGCGGCTCCCCGCAGGCGACACCTGCCGTGCAAACCCAAGTGCACCTCGAATATGGTCGTCGACCGCAATCCAGCGTGGCGCCGACGCTCCGGTGCGACCACCTTTGGTGCCGTCCTGAATGTTGATCCTACCTAGGTCTTCAGACTCACGGCTTAGCCGTGGCAGGTCAGCCAAGATGGCCTCACGCAAGCGCATGCCAGTGGCTCGCGCCAACAGAACAATCGCGGCGACCCGCAGTTGATGATGGCTGCAAAGCACATCGACAATTTGCTTAACCTGTTCGCGGTCTTGGCCCTGAGGCACCGAGTGTCGAACCCCGGTTCGCTGCATACCCAATACCTTGCTTGGACTGGGCAATTTCACAGACTGATCACCGCGAAGCGCCGCCATGGTCCTATTAACGCTGGATAGCCGGTTTTGTGCGGTGCTGACGGCGAGGTCACCGCGCCTAACCACGCCACGCAGATACGCCGCGTAGTCGGCCAACACCTTCCGATCAATCTGCCGCGCATCATTGATACCGGACCCCTGTTCGGAGCGGCACCACTTCACGAATGCCAGCCACCGATCACAGTGCGCTTTAACCGTGCCGTAGTGGCCACAGCCGAACATATCTTTTAGCGCCTGCGGTCCTGCATAGCTCAACTGCCTGCCGTAACCGAAATTACGACCATCGCGTCTACCCACCAATGCCATGTCGGTCACCTCATCGCCTGTTCTCCGACCCTCGCCCCACGTCATCCCGCCAAGAATGCTGAGTGTTATCAGGGATCAAGGCCCCTGCGGCCTGTGGGGATGTCCACTAACGCGGGACTGGCGGCTCCTTACGACCGGGAGCAAGGGCATCTCATGATCTGGCCTCCTGAGCACCGTTACCGGTGGGCGGGTGGAGGCTGCATTGGCTGACGAGACCAGTGCCGCGAGATCCTGAGCCGGGTGAACGCAGCGGTGCGATGACCGGGGCACGCCTGACCGTCAGTCAGGTGCAGTCCATTCCTTGGTCTGCAGCACCATCATCTACATCGCTGTTGCTGGTGACATCGGCGTTTGTCACGCCGATTGTCACGAGGGGAGTTGCCGCAAAGCCAAATGCGATGAGGGCTGCAGCAGTGCAAGAAGCGCCCGTCTCTTTCCAGGAGAAAGAGACGGGCTCAGGTTGGCGCAAGATTCGGCCAAGCGGATAGGTTGCTGCAGGGCAGCGAAGTAGGAGGTGTTGTCTGGCGCACGAGGGCCATGATCTGAAGTAGGCATCCATCACCGGGGAGGTGACCGGGCGAGCTGCCGGACGCGAATCGCCTTTTGGGGGGGACCACCGCGGGAGCGGCGTGACCTTCAAGGTTCGGGCCACCTGGGTTGCTGTCATCGACAGCGCTTGCACGGCCAGTTCTACGCCTGTGGATAAACCCGGTCAAGGGCCGAAATTCAGCGTTACTCTGGACTTGGAGTGAGGTTATCCACCTATGGAGTTCCGTGGTAAACCCCGGACAACGTCGTGGCTTTTAGCTTTTCAAGGTGAGGTCCTTCCAAACAGGGCGGCTTTGCAGCCCTGTTTGGAAGGACCCGCGCTTACAAGCGGATAAACGAGACTGCTGGCCTGAATCTTGAGCGCTCAGTTGCTGTCGCCGCCGTTATTGCGCCTGTACAGCGTTAGCGGATCGGCACCACGTTCTTGTCTCTGACTTGGCCGTATGCTGAGGCAAGCAGGCTACCGGTGGCGGCTTTCTGGATGTACTCACTCCACCAGGCCATCATCGGACGCCGGCGCTCAATGTAGTCAGCGCGGTTGTAGGCACTGCGCACCTCATCCTTGTCGACGTGCGCCAGTGCCACTTCGATGAGTTCCGGGTCCCACCCATGTTCATTCAAGATGGTGCTGGCCATCGAGCGCATGCCGTGGCTGACCAACCGATCCTGGAAGCCCATGCGTTTCAGCGCCATGTTGGCGGTCTGGCTATTGGCGTGTGTACGCGGATTTCTGTCAGCCGGGAAGACGTATTCGCGATGGCCGCTGTGAGTCTTCAGTGACTCCAACAGTGCGACAGCGTGATCACTCAACGGGATACTGTGTGGGCGGCGCTTCTTCATCCGCTCCGGAGGGATAGTCCAGACACGCCTTTCAAAGTCGATGTCTGCCCAGCGAGTAGTCGCCGCCTCGGCAGGGCGAGTCATCGTGTGCAACTGCCATTCGATCAGGCAACGGGTCGTGCGCTTGATGCTGGCGTTCGCGATCTCCAGCATGAGCTCGGGGAGCTCTTCGGGCGGAAGCGCTGCCATGTTCTCTTTCTTGGGCTTCTTGAAAACCGCCCTGATACCGCTGAGCGGGTTGGCGAAGATCAGGCCTGAGTTCACGCCGTAGGTCATGATCTCGTTAAGCCGTTGGCTAAGACGCTTCACCGTTTCCAGGCTGCCTTTCGCTTCGATTGGGCGCAGCAATCCGATCACCATCGGCGCGGTGATTTTCGCCAGTGGCGTCGTACTCAAGTCGGGGAACACGTGCAACGTGAGCGACCGCCATATGTCCTCGGCGTAGGCCGGGGTGACCGAGTCTTTCTTGAGCTCGAACCAGGCGGTGGCAACGTTCTCGAAGGTGTGTTCCGTTTCCGCGCGCTTGGCTTCATTCAGCGTATTGCGCTGCACCTTCGGATCAATGCCCTGTGCGAGCAGCTCGCGGGCTTCGACTGCCTTCTTTCGTGCGTTTGCCAGTGACAGTTCGGGATAGGTCCCGAAGCCGATGTTGATGCGCTTCTTGGTCACCGGTTCGCGGTAGTTGAAATTCCACAGCAACGAGCCGTTGCTGCGTACCCGGAGCTGCAAACCGTCACCGTCCGTGAGGACATAATCCTTGGACGCGGGTTTGACTCCCTTGAGCTGTCGATCGGAGAGGCGGAGGTTTTGAGCAGGCATGAGATTGTCCTCAAGCACTGATTCGGTATTCCAAAGATTAGCACCGGATGAGGTGGAATACCGTCTGGAATACCCGAATGGCTGGAATTCAAAAACTCTCAAAAGACCGCAAAAGCGCTGGAAGCCGCGTATTTGCTGGGTTTCAGGCACAAAAAAAGACGTCCGTGGACGTCTTTAGATGATGAAGTGGTGGAGCCGGGGGGATTTGAACCCCCGTCCGCCAGTACTCTGCTGTCGGTACTACATGCGTAGCCGTGTCTATTAAGTTAACCCTCAGCGACCCGACGGGCAGGGTGCTTTGGGCGAGTTGTGTAAGTTTTAGCCGCTTCGTCCACAACGTACTGCACGGCGATTCCGTTCTATATGACAATCACTTTGGGTTTACGGACATCCCCTAATGATTGCTGGACCCGAAGGTACCAGAAGCTCAGGATCTAAGGCTGCTTACGCAGCGATAGCGAATTCCTGGCCGTAGTTTTCGTCATTGGCAACTATAGAAGTTGCAACAGTGGATTTACGAGTTCTGTTACCAACTCGGCATGCACCTAAAGTTTCGCAACCGGCGTCGAATCCTAAACGGCCCCGAACCTGTCGCTCCATGAAGCTGTTGGAGCGGCAGGCATGTGCAGTGTACGCCAATCCGTGTCTGAGGCCAACCCGAAGGTTGGCCAACTGCGGTGTCACTGGCCGCCTTTGGTGTTGTTCTGTAGCTTCTGGATGGCCTGATTGGTCAACGAGATGCAATTTTCGGTGCCTTCTTTGGTGCCTTTGGCATGCTCAGCCTTGGCTTGTCCAACGGTGGCGTCGATGTCGGTCTTCAGACCTTCGCTCATTTGCTCGGTGCTGACTTTGGCGTCGCTGATCTTTTGCAGATTGATTTTGCAAAGGTCATCCTGGCTCCCTGCAAACACCGGAGAGGCCAACATCGCAGCGGAAATGAACAAGCCAGCAAGTGCGGTGCGCTTCATGTGTATCTCCTTAAACGTATGGTCTCGGTGCCGCTGGACAGTCGCGGCCGGGCCGAGTCGGTAGATGGCCCAGCGGAACCGGGCCTATTCAAGTGACTACAACGAATCGCAGGAATTCGATTTTTTAACTGATACCGGAGACCCTCCTTCCATGGTGGCGGTTTTGGAGCGTGTCACCCGGTCCACCAGATACACCAATCCGTGGTAGTCGATTTCGCCATGACGCGTCAGACCGATCTCACACGTACGGCTGGTGGAAATGCCCTCGGTGCAGTATTGAACCGCGTCCTTGAGGGTTCGCAGCGAGTGGGCGTTCAGCTCGGGTGTGGTGAAGCCCTTGTCGCCGGCGAAACCGCAGCAATGGATGCCTTCGGGGATGACCACGTTTTTACTGCACTTGCGCGCCAGGTCGATCAGCGCCTGGCTTTCGCCGAGGTGCTGCGTGCTGCAGGTGACGTGCACGGCGATGGGCGCCTCTTGGGGGATGAAGTCGAGACGCTCCACCAAATGGGTACGGATGAAGCGCACCGGGTCGTACAGGTCCAGGCGCACGTCACCAAGGTCCTGGACCAACCGTAGCGTGCAGGGGCTGGTGTCGCAGTAGATGGGGTCGAGCCCGCCGCGACTGGCATGCAGCAAGGCACCGATCAGTTCCTGGCGCTTGTGCTCGGCCTGTTCTGTGTAGCCTTTGGAAGCAAAGGGTTGGCCGCAGCAGAGGCTGTCCACATTGTCTGGAAAGACCACCTGGTAGCCGGCCTTTTCCAGCAGGCTGCGGGTTTTGTCGTACAGCGACATCTGCTCCTTGTCTGCCGCCGTCGGGCCCATGACCCGCGACACGCAAGCCGCCAGGTACACCACGCGCGGGCGTTCGTCCGGCGCGGTGGGGCTGAAACGGATGGCCTTTTCCGGCTGCGGCATGGCGCTGGTCCATTGTGGCACCTGGCCCTTGGACAGGCGCGTCAACGAGGCCGACAGTTTCGCCAGGCGGGCAGTGCCCAACAGCATGCGCGCACCGTTGGCGACGTGCAGGGCAAAGCGTGCGCCTTGCAGCGTGGTGGCGAAATTTCCTTCAATCCAGTTGGCGGTTTTCGTCTTCGTCGCGTCGCGGCTGCGCAGTTTTTTCACCAGCTCGCCGGTATTGATGCCTACCGGGCAACGTTGCGCACACAGGCCCGTGGCGGCGCAGGTGTCGATGCCCTGGTATTGGTAGGCACGTTCCAGTTCGGTGGTGTCCGTGCCGGCGCGTTTTTTCGCCTGGATGTCCCGCCAGATGACGATGCGCTGGCGCGGGCTCAAGGTCAGGTCTTTGGACGGGCACACCGGCTCGCAGAAGCCGCATTCGATGCACTTGTCCACGATCTCATCGGCGGCCGGCAGCGGTTTGAGGTGCTTGAGGTGGATCTGCGGATCTTCGCTGAGCACCACGTCCGGGTTGAGGATGCCATTGGGGTCGAGCAGTCGTTTGAGCTGCCACATCAACTGGTAGGCATCACTGCCCCATTCCAGCTCGACGAACGGGGCCATGTTGCGCCCGGTGCCGTGTTCGGCTTTCAGCGAGCCGCCGAATTCCACTGCCACCAAGTGCGCCACGTCATCCATGAACGCCTGGTAGCGTGCGACTTCTTCGACGCTGTTGAAGCCCTGGGTGAAGACGAAGTGCAGATTGCCCTCCAGCGCGTGTCCGAAAAGGATCGCTTCGTCGTAGTGATGTTTGTCGAACAACTCGATCAGGCGGTTCACGCCGAGGGCCAGTTGCTCCACCGGAAAGGTCACGTCTTCGATGATCACCGTGGTCCCGGTCTTGCGTACCGCCCCCACGGCTGGAAAGGTGTCTTTGCGGATCGCCCAGAGCCGGGCGTTTTCCCGTGGGTCTTCGGTAAAGTCGACCTGTTTTTCCACCGGAAAGCCGGTCAGGGAGGTCATGATGCGGGCCAGCTGTTCTTGTAGTAATGACGAAGAAGCCGCGCGGGATTCGATCAGCAAGGCGCAGGCATTAATCGACAGATGCTGTACGAAATCCGGCATGCCCGGTTTGTCCTGCACCGAGCGCAGGCTGCGGCGGTCCAGCAGTTCCACGGCCGATACCGGCTGGCTTTTCAGCACGGTGACGGCGTTGCAGCAGGTTTCCACATCCGGGAATACGATCAGCGCCGACGCCTTGTTCGGATGGTCGATGACGGTGTTGTAGGTCACCGCACTGATGAAGCCGAGGGTGCCTTCGGAGCCCACCAACAGGTGGCTCAAGATATCCACAGGCTCGTCGAAATCCACCAGGGCATTGAGTGACAGGCCGGTGGTATTTTTCAGACGGTATTTGTGACGAATTCGGGCGGCCAATTCGGTGTTGGCGCGGGTTTCGCGACCGAGGGTGGCCAGGCGTTCCAACAGTTCGCCATGGCTTGTACGAAAAGCCGCCACGCTGTTGTTGTCTTCGGTGTCCAGGCGTGTGCCATCGGCCAGTACCAGGCGGATGCCGGCCAGGGTGTGATAGGTGTTCTGCGCGGTGCCGCAGCACATGCCGCTGGCGTTGTTGGCGACGATGCCGCCGATCTTGCAGGCGTTGATCGACGCCGGATCAGGGCCGATCTTGCGCCCGAACGGAGCCAGCCAGGCGTTGGCCTGGGCGCCGATCACGCCGGGCTGCAAACGAATCTGCGTGCCTTGTTCGCGAATCTCGCGACCGTTCCAGTTATCCCCCAGCACAATCAGTACCGAGTCGCTGATGGCTTGGCCGGACAGGCTGGTGCCGGCGGCGCGGAACGTGACCGGGACCTGGTCCCGTTGGGCCAGTTTCAGCAGGGCAATCACTTCATCTTCGGACTCGACGCGTACCACCAGTTTCGGAATCAGCCGATAGAAACTTGCGTCGGTGCCGAAGGCCAAGGTCGACAAGGGATCGTCGAAACGTCGCTTCTGTGGGATCAGCTGTTGGACGTCGCGCAGGAAAGGGGTCGGAAGGGTCATTGGTCCTCCAGAATCAAGACCACCAGATCCTTCGGACCATGGGCGCCATAGGCCAGGACTTGTTCGATGTCGGCGGTTTTCGACGGGCCGGACACCAGCAGGGCATTGGTGGGCATGCCTTGGGCCCACTCGAATTCCTGTTGCACTTCATAAAAGTTGTCGCGGATTTCGCTGGCCTTGAGCAGGGCGAAATGCACCGGTGGCACCAGGCTCATCAGCCGTGGCTCTTCCAGCGTTGGCCACAGAATCAGGCTGCCGGTGGCGGCAATGGCGCCGAGGGTTCCCGTGAGGCTGGCCGGGGTGTCGTTGAACAACTCGGCTTTCCATTCCTCTATCGGTCGGTCGTAAGCCTTGAGAGTGGGCAGGTCCGGATTGTTCGCCCAGAACTGTGCGATTTTTTTCCCGTGTGCGGTGGTCGGGGCGATGAGCAGGCTCGGCAATTGACGGTCGCGCAGCAATTGCGCGAGCAGGGCCGGCCAGCCGTCCTCGGACGTCAGATGGATTTCCGTGTGCACCGCCTCCATCAGCTTGCGCAACTGAGGAATGCGTTCCTCCGGCGCGTAGCGATAGGTTTGCGTCACCAGTTCGACATCGAAATTGTCGGCAACCGGCGTGGTGCCCGTCAGGCTTTTACGCAGCTTGGCGAGGATATTTTCCTTGGCGCTCATTGGCGGTCTCCCTGCTGGTTCAGGTGTTCGCGGGCCAGGTCATGCAATGAGCGGGCGGCGGGTTGGGGGGCGCTGTGGTTCTGGGTCCATGGGCCGACGTTTTTGGGTATCAGGGCGCGCAAGCGCGTGGCGAGGAACCCGAACAGTCGGTACAGCCGCGGCGAGCTGTTGAGCCAGGCCCAGGCATTCCAGATGAAGCGCTCCTTGGGCGAGTATTTGCTGCCCTGGCCGCGCATCACCTGGTTCGGGCTGTCCGGCGCCTTGACGTTTTCTTCCCGCAGTCGCCGCAGCAGCGCGGGGATCGGAATCTTCACCGGACACACTTCACCACAGGCGCCGCACAGCGAAGAGGCGCTCGGGTGGTCCGGCACCTTGGCCAGGCCGACCATGTGCGGCGTGATGATTTTTCCGATAGGCCCCGGGTACACCTCGCCGTAGGCATGGCCGCCGATTCGGGTATAGACCGGGCAATGATTCATACAGGCGCCGCAGCGAATGCAGTTCAGCGTCTGGCGCAGTTCGCTGTCGGCAAACGCCTGGCTGCGGCCGTTATCGAGCAGGACCAGGTGGACTTCCTGGGGACCGTCCAGCTCATCGGCCTTGCGTGGCCCGGAGATCATGTTGACGTAGGTCGTGATGGGCTGGCCGAGGGCCGAGCGGGTCAGCAGCGAGAGCAGTGGCACGACATCGCGCAGGTTCTCCACCACTTTTTCAATACCGGTCACGGCGATGTGCACCGGCGGCACGGTGGTGGACATCCGCCCATTGCCTTCGTTTTCCACCAGCAGCAGCGTGCCGGTTTCGGCGACGGCGAAGTTGACGCCGGAGACGCCGATGTCGGCTTCGAAGAATTTCTGCCGCAATACCTTGCGACCGATCTGAATGAGTTGGTCGACGTCCTTGGTGTACTCCACGCCGAGTTTGTCGTGGAACAAGGACGCGACCTGACCGGCATTCTTGTGGATCGCCGGCATAATGATGTGTGAAGGCTTCTCGTGGTCGAGCTGGACGATGTATTCCCCCATGTCGGATTCGAGACATTCAATGTCCCGAGCCTCGAGGAAATGGTTCATCTCCATCTCTTCGCTGACCATCGATTTGCCCTTGATCACTTGCCGCGCCTCGTGAGCGCGGATGATCGAGAGGACGATGCCATTGGCTTCGTCCACCGTCTCCGCCCAGTGCACGTTCACACCGTTGCGGGTCAGGTTGGTTTCCAGTTGCTCGAGCAGGTCGGGCAGCTTGGATAGCGCACGGGCGCGGACGGCATTGCCCAGCACCCGCAGGTGTTCTCTTTCGTGGGCATCGCTGAAGGACGCTGCCCGCTTGGTCATCAGTGAATCCATCGCGCTGCGAAAGTTGTTTCGCAGTTGCGTGTCGTCCAGGGCCTTGTGGGCCCGGGCGCGAAAATCTTCCTGCGCCTCAACCGGTACTTCAACGGTGGGGATCAGCGTCGGCGTGCTCATGCGGCACCTCCGGTACGCTGCCAGAGGAAGCTTGCCAGGTGCTTGCCGCGCAACGCCTCCTGCTGTTTTTCCAATGCGCCGTTGATGTTCATCAAGCAACCGCAGTCGGCGCTGAGGACCTGATGTGCGCCGGATTCCTTCAGCGCCCGGGTCTTGTCGGCCACCATCGCGCCGGAAATATCCGGCATGCGGACACTGAACGTCCCGCCAAACCCACAGCACTCGCTTTCGTGGCTGTGTTCGACTCGCTCCACATTACGCAACTGCGCCAACAACGCGCGGCCGTGCAAGTGGGTATTCATCTCACGCCGTGCCGAGCAAGACGTATGCAGCGCGACCTTCACCGGCTCGCCGCTGTCGTTCAACTGCACCTTGCAGACCAACAGCAGGAACTCGGCCAGTTCATAGGTCCGGGCCGCCAGGGCCTGCACCTGTTTGAGGGTCTCCGGCTCGTCCTTGAACAGGTCGGCGTAATGCTCGCGCAGCATGCCGGCGCAGGAACCCGAGGGCACCACCACCGGAAAGTCTTCGGCAAACAGGGCCAGTTGCGACCGTGCCACCGTCCGCGCCTGCTCGGTGTACCCCGAGGTGTAGGCCGGTTGTCCGCAGCAACTTTGCCCTTGCGGGTAGTCCACCCGGATCCCTTCGCGTTCCAGCAGATGAATCGCATCCATCCCGGCTTCGGGATAGAACAGGTCCACCACGCACGTGCCGAACAGGTAGACCCGACGCGGCTTCTCGCTGGGGTATTGCCGAGGTTCGGGCAAGGGCGGGGCGACACGGGTCGCGTTCGGTACGGCGTTGTAAAAAAGCTCGCTCATCAGGCGTGTCTCCGGGTGGTCCCGGTTATCCGTCCGCTGAGGCTGCTGAATATAGCCAGGAAATCTTTCAGCAGCCTTGCAGACCCGGTTGTGAATAGCAGACGCCGAATCACGGTTCGGCGTCGGTTTTTCCAGTATCGCGTGTAGGACTTAATGAACCAGCATGCCGGTAAACCAGTAGGCCTGGGCCAACGTGATCAGGCCGACAATCGTTGCAAAGAATAGGCTGTGTTTGAGGGTGAAACGGAACAGATCCGATTCCTTGCCCACCAGCCCGGTCGCCGCGCAGGCCACCGCGATCGATTGTGGTGAAATCATCTTGCCGGTGACGCCGCCGCTGGTGTTCGCCGCGACGAGCAAGGTGTCGTTGACGCCGATCTGGTGCGCGGTGGTGGCTTGCAGCGAGCTGAACAGCGCGTTGGACGAGGTATCGGAACCGGTCAGGAACACGCCCAGCCAACCCAGGAATGGCGAGAAGAACGGGAACGCTGCGCCCGTGCCGGCCAGCACCAGGGCCATGGTCGACGACATGCCCGAGTAGTTGGTGACGAAGGCGAAGGCCAGCACCATGCCGATGGACAGGATCGGCCAGCGCAGCTCGAAAAGCGTCTCTTTAAAAGTGGTAAGACCAGTTTTGATGTTGATCTTCAGTACCAGCATCGAGATCAGTGCGGAGAAGAAAATCGCCGTGCCGGTGGCGGAAATCGGATCAAGCTTGAACACAGCCGGGATGGCGGTGGGGTTGAGCACGATGGGGGCGACCTTGATCACCATCTGGTCCAGGTGCGGGATGGCGAAGTTGAACACCCAGCCGTACATCGAGCCGCCCGCGGCGAACATGGCCTTGAACGGCTTGAGGGTCCAGATCGTCACCAGCACGGTCAGGATCAGGAACGGCGACCAGGCCTTGATGATTTCCCCCAGGCTGTAGGGCGAAGCCACGGTGCTGCGCGGCTGGCCGAAACCGCCGACGCTGGCGGTGACCGTTGCGCTGGAAGTCGCGCCGGCAATCTGGGCGCCGGCGGTGCGCTTGGGCTGCCAGACTTTCAGGAACAGGGTCAGGGAAATCAGGCTGGCCAGGGCCGAGGTGATGTCCGGCAGTTCCGGGCCGATGAAGTTGGAGGTGAAGTACTGGGTGATGGCGAAACTCAAGCCGGCCACCAGCGCTGCTGGCCAGGTTTCCCGCACGCCGCGCAGGCCGTCCATCATGAACACCAGCCAGAACGGTACGAACAGCGACAACAGGGGCAGTTGGCGACCGGTCATGGCGCCGATCTTGAAGGCATCGATTCCGGTGACCTGGCCGGCCACGATGATCGGAATGCCCAGGGCGCCGAACGCCACCGGGGCCGTGTTGGCGATCAGGCACAGGCCCGCGGCGTACAGGGGGTTGAAGCCCAGGCCGACCAGCAGTGCGGCGGTGATCGCCACGGGTGCGCCGAAGCCGGCGGCACCTTCCAGGAATGCGCCGAAGCAGAAACCGATCAACAGCACTTGCAGGCGTTGGTCATCGGTAATCGACAGCACCGAGCTGCGAATCACCTCGAACTGGCCGCTCTTGACGGTCAGTTTGTAGAGAAACACCGCGGCGACGATGATCCAGGCGATGGGCCACAGGCCGTAGGCAAAGCCATAGCCGGCGGCGGCGAAGGCCATGTCGGCGGGCATGTTGAACGCGAAAATCGCCACGGCAATCGCCAGGGCCAAGGTGATGCTGCCGGCCACATGGCCCTTGAGGCGAAACACCGCCAAGGCCAGGAAGAAAAATACGATGGGAATAACGGCCGCGAGTGCGGACAAGCCGAGGCTGCCGAGCGGGCTGTAGAGCTGTTGCCAGGTTTGCATCATGGGTGGGCCCCTAATTGTTGTTGGTCAGGCACTGGTCAGCGGATTTGGTTAATTGGTAATACCAATTTACAAGCGCTGTTGGCTAGGGTAAAAGCCTTGGTTGTCGTGTGTCAATTTGCCGCCCTGAAACTTTCGTCGAATAAGCGGTGCAGAGTGCATCTGATCCGTTCGAACAAATGGCTTTTGGTGGGTGTAGGTACGGCCCGGATGGGCCAGAATAGAGAGCCCGGCGAGCCGTCGGGATCGTGGAGAATTGAGTTATGGGGTTTGATCAGATTCGTCAGCGCCGTTTGTCTGACGATATTGTCGAGCGGCTTGAAGGCATGATCCTTGAGGGCACGCTGAAGTCCGGCGAGCGCCTGCCGGCCGAACGGACCCTGGCCGAACAGTTCGGCGTGTCACGTCCTTCATTGCGCGAGGCGATCCAGAAACTGGCCGCGAAGGGCTTGCTCGTCAGTCGCCAGGGCGGCGGTAACTATGTCGTCGAGTCACTGGGCTCGACATTCAGCGATCCGCTGCTGCAACTGCTGGAAAGCAATCCCGAAGCGCAACGTGACTTGCTGGAGTTCCGCCACACCCTGGAGGCGTCCTGTGCGTATTACGCGGCACAACGGGCCACGGATGTGGATCGCGAACGGCTGACAGCAGCCTTCGGCGAGCTGCAGGATTGTTACTCGCGCCACGACGAGGTCAGCCGGGCGGAGGAGGGCGCGGCAGATGCCCGGTTCCATCTGGCGATCGCCGAGGCCAGTCATAACGCAGTCTTGCTGCACACCATTCGGGGCTTGTTCGACCTGCTCAAGCGCAACGTCGTCACCAACATCGGCGGCATGTACAAGCAGCGCAGTGAAACCCGCGACATGCTGATCAGCCAGCATCGGGAGTTGTACCAGGCCATTATGGACGGGCATGCCGAACAGGCGCGGGAAGTGTCCAGCCGACATATCTTGTATGTGCAGGAAGTCTTGGAGGAGGTGCGCCAGGAAGTGCAGCGGGTGGCGCGGGCGGAGCGGCGCAAGGGGATGTGAGCGTGCTTGCGAAGCCTGTGGGAGCGAGCTTGCTCGCGAATGCGGTCAGTCTGACCCATCAATGTTGAATGAGTCGACGCCATCGCGAGCAAGCTCGCTCCCACAATTGGATCTTCGGTGACCGCAGGGTTTGCGTATCGCCGTGATCCTGTGGGAGCGAGCTTGCTCGCGATAGCGGTCCCAAGGACGAAAGAATCAGTCTTCCTTGCCCTTGTTGCGCACCGCACGCTGCAGCTCGCGGCCGGCGTCGCGTTCGCGTTCGGTATCGCGCTTGTCGTACTCCTTCTTGCCCTTGCCCAGGGCAATTTCGCACTTGATCAGGTGCTTGCTCCAGTACAACGACGTGCAGACGCAGGTGTAGCCCTTCTGCTGCACGGAGGCGAAGAGCTTTTCCAGCTCGCGCTTGTTGAGCAGCAGCTTGCGCGAGCGCACCGGGTCGGCAATCACGTGGGTGCTGGCGGTGGTCAGCGGCGTGATATGGCTGCCCAGCAGCCAGGCCTCGCCGTCCTTGAGCAGTACATAACTGTCGACCAACTGCGCCTTGCCAGCACGCAAGCTCTTTACTTCCCAGCCGGCCAGGACCATGCCAGCCTCGAAACGCTGTTCGATGAAGTAATCGTGTCGCGCCTTTTTATTTTGCGCGATGGTCCCTGTGGGGTGTTTCTTCTGTTTAGCCATAGGGGCGGCATTATAGGCAGTTGCGGGCGTGTCGGCTACGGTGAACCTGCGTGCTTGAGCACGTTGAGTGAATCCCGGACAATGCGGCTTCTTTTTTGAACGCTTGGGCGTGATCACGATGTCGACAGACAAGGTTTCTGTCCACGGCAGTTGGGCTAGCCGCTGGGTCTTCATACTCGCGGCGACCGGTTCTGCCGTGGGGCTGGGTAGTATCTGGAAGTTTCCGTACATGGTCGGCGTCTACGGTGGCGGCGCCTTCGTGTTGATGTTCCTGGCGTGCATCGCGCTCATCGGCGCACCGGTGATGCTGGCCGAGACGCTGATCGGGCGTCGGGCCCGACAAAGCCCGGCCAATGCCCTGAAGGTACTGGCGGTAGAGGCTGGACATTCGACCAAGTGGTCGTGGGGCGCCTTCGCCGGGATGATCACGGCGCTGTTGATCCTGTCTTTCTATAGCGTGGTCGGTGGCTGGTCCCTGGACTACATCATCGACATGGGGCGCGGGGATTTCCAAGGGGCCACGCCGGATCAGGTGGGCGCCTACTTCGGCAATGTGATCGCCGATCCCTGGAGGCTGACCCTTTGGCACACGATCTTCATGGTCCTCTCGGCGGTGGTGATTGCCCGGGGCGTGGTGGCCGGGCTCGAGCGCAGCCTGCGGATCATGATGCCATTGCTGTTCGTGATGATCCTGGTGCTGCTGGGCTACAGCATGACCACCGGGCATTTCATGGAAGGCGTGCATTTCATGTTCGACTTCCAGCCGGAGAAAGTCCTGGACGGCCTGCTGCCGGCCATGGGGCATGCGTTTTTCTCCCTGAGCGTCGGGGTCGGTTCGATCATGATCTACGGCGCCTACATGCCCAAGAACGCCTCCCTGACCCGAACCGTCTTTGGCGTCGCGCTGCTGGACACTTTCGTGTCGCTGCTGGCGGGTGTGGCATTGTTTCCGATTGTGTTCGCCGCAGGCCTGAACCCCAGTGAGGGGCCGGGGTTGATGTTTGTCAGCCTGCCCTTCGCCTTCGGCAGCATGGCTTTCGGCCAAGTGATGGGCGTGGTGTTTTTTGTGCTGGTGGCCATCGCGGCCTGGAGTTCGGCCATTTCCCTGTTGGAGCCGATGGTGGCTTACTTGGTTGAGCGGACCCGCATCAGCCGCGCCTGGGTGACGTTCTGGCTGGCTTTCACTTGCTGGTTTGTCGGCCTGGGTACGGTGTTTTCCTTCAATATATGGAAGCAAGCGAAGTTTTTCGTGAACGAAGGCGGGCTGTTCCATCTCTATCAGTGGGGGGCGACCGGAGGGCTGGATTTCTTCGGTGTGATTGATTTCTTCACATCACGGATCATGCTGCCATTGGGTGGTTTGTGTTTCGTGGTGTTTGCAGGATGGGTCATGGGGCGTGAAGCAGTGCGTGATGAACTGTCGCTGCGCAGCCCGGTATTGTTTGCCTTGAGCCTGTTCTTGATGCGCTATGTGGCGCCCATCGGCATTCTCGTAGTGTTTGCCGCCCAGCTGTGGAAGTGACGCTTACATGACGACACATATTCAACGCTCGGCCTTGCTGCCCTACCCGGCGCAGGCGCTGTATGACCTGGTCAACGACGTGGCGAGCTATCCGGAGTTCTTGCCGTGGTGCTCATCCGCCGAGGTGCTGGAAAGCTCCGAAACCCAGATGCGCGCCAGCCTCAACATTGCCAAGAGTGGCTTGAGCCAGCGCTTCGTCACGCGTAATACGCTGGTGCCGGGGCAGTCCATCGAAATGAACCTGGAAGAGGGGCCCTTCAACCAGCTCCACGGCGTCTGGGTGTTCAAGCCGTTGGGTGAGAAGGCCTGCAAGATCAGCCTGGACCTGTCGTTCGACTACGCCGGTCCGCTGGTGCGAGCGACGTTGGGGCCGCTGTTCAATCAGGCCGCCAATACGCTGGTTGACGCGTTCTGCCAGCGGGCCAAGCAGAATGCAGAGCTCAAGCGTTGATTGAGATAGAAGTGGTGTATGCCGCGGTGGACCGCCAGGTCTTGCGCACGTGCATGGTGCAGGAAGGCACCAGTGTTCGCGCGGCACTGCTGGGCTCGGGGATTGCCGATGCATTCCCGGAGCTGGACCTGGCGACGTGCCCGGTGGGGATTTTTGGCAAGGTGGTTGCCGATCCGGCTAATCAAGTGGTGCAAGCGGCGGATCGATTGGAGATTTATCGACCTTTGTTGGCTGATCCGAAGGAAATTCGTCGCCTGCGCGCGGCCAAGGCTGCCCAGGCGCGACAATCGGAGCAATGACCTGGCTTGAATGGCAGGCAATAAAAAACCCGGCATGCCGGGTTTTTTCATGTCGCAATTTATTGCGGCGAGGTGTCCAGCGGCTCTGGTGTCGGGACCGGTACGGTCTCGACTTTGTCCACGTCCTTCTGGATCTGGTCCAGCAACGAACCTGGCTTGACCGGTTTTTCCGGTTTCGGCTGTTCGGCGTTCTGGGTCGGATCGGTCACGGTGGTGCCGCTGTCCTTGCCCATGATGGCCTCGTCGCGGCTCACGCCAGGCATGAAATCGCCCGACAGGCTGACAAGTTGGTCGTCAGGACTGAAGATAACGCTGATGCGTTCCTGTTGGCGCTCACCGCCGCCAGGCTGCAAGCTGTACAGATAATCCCAGCGATCGGCATGGAACGTGTCGGTCAGCAGAGGGTTACCCATGATAAACCGTACTTGCCGGCGGGTCATTCCCGGGCGTAACTGGTCTATCATGTCCTGCGTGACGACATTGCCCTGCTGGATGTCGATTTTGTAAACCCCGGGGAATGAACAACCGGCGAGTGCGAGCAGTCCCACAAAGGTGAAACTGGTTAGCAAGAGCTTGGTGTTTTGCATCGGTGGGCGACTTCCACTATCTTGGCTGGGACAACGTAAACGCCGATCATACCCGCATTAAGAGAAGCTGCGAAGCAGCATCGCGAGAAAGCTGACCATGGTTGAAAATAGCGAACTACGCAAAGCCGGCCTCAAAGTGACCCTGCCACGGGTCAAGATTCTACAAATGCTCGATTCCGCAGAGCAACGCCACATGAGTGCCGAGGATGTCTACAAGGCGCTTATGGAGGCTGGCGAGGACGTCGGTCTGGCCACGGTTTACCGTGTTCTGACCCAGTTCGAGGCAGCTGGCCTTGTGGTGCGACACAACTTCGACGGAGGCCATGCGGTCTTCGAGCTGGACGATGGCAAGCATCACGACCATATGGTCAACGTCGAGACCAGTGAAGTCATCGAATTCTTCGACGAAGAAATCGAGCGGCTGCAGAAAGCAATCGTCGACAAGTATGGTTTCGAGATGGTTGATCACAATCTTGTGCTGTACGTACGCAAGAAAAAGTAAGCATGTCGCGCGGACTTGAGGTTCGCGAAACGAACGAAGGCGACCCCAGGGTCGCCTTCGTGCTTTCTGTCGCTCTCAGATTTTGGCGGTAACGACCATTTTTTTCGCGTGGGCCAGAGATTCCTTGGTGAGGTCGATACCCCCGAGCATTCGCGCCACCTCCTCCACTCGCTCGTTTTTGTTGAGTTTGGACACGGCGGTGCGAGTCGCGTCCTCGCCACGCACTTTGTGCACGAATAAATGCTGGTGTCCCTGGGCGGCGACCTGGGGCAGGTGAGTGACGGTCAGCACCTGGCCGCGTTCCCCCAGTCGGCGCAGCAACTGGCCGACAATTTCCGCGGTTGGACCACCGATGCCCACGTCCACTTCGTCGAATACCAGTGTTGGCACCCGAGAGGTCTGCGCGGTGATGACCTGGATAGCCAGGCTGATTCGCGACAACTCACCGCCGGAGGCGACTTTGGCCAGGCCCTTGAGCGGTTGCCCGGGGTTGGCGCTGACCAGCAGTTCCACCTGTTCCAGTCCATTGGGTTGGAGCTCGTCACCAGCGTTGGGGCGCAACTCGATGGTGAAGCGTCCGCCCGGCATGCCCAGGCGCTGGATCTCCTGCTCCACGGCACTGGCCAGCCCTGTCGCGGCCTGGCGCCGCAGTTCACTGAGCTCCTTGGCCTTTTCCTGGTAATGACGGGCATAAGAAGCCAGTTCGTCCCCCAGGCGCTCGATGGATTCATCGTTGGCGTTCAGGGTTTCCAGTTCTTCCAGCAGGCGCTGCTGGAGTTCGGCAACGTCGGTTGGCTGGATGCGGTGCTTGCGTGCCAGCGTATAGATGGTGTCCAGGCGCTCTTCCAGGTACTGCAGGCGCGCCGGGTCGGCATCGAAATGATCGAGGAAACGGTTCAGTTCCCCAACGGCTTCCTCGACCTGGATCTGCGCGCTCGTCAGCAGGTTGGTCGCTTCGTTCAGGGAACCCGCCGAATTGTTCACGCTGGAGAGTCGGTTCAGGCTCGCTGTCAGGGCATTGAGCACATTGCCCGAATCACTCTCGCTGCATTGTTCGACCACCTGTCGGCAGATGCCCAGCAGGGTTTCGGCGTTGGTCAGGTTCTTGTGTTCCTGCTCCAGTTCTTCCAGTTCATTTTCGCCCAGGGACAGGTTCTCCAGTTCTTCGAGCTGGTAGCTCAATAGCTGGTGACGGGCACGCTGTTCGTCGCCGGAGTTGGAAAGGCGGTCGAGTTCCTGCCGAGTCTGGCGCCAGCGTTGGGCGGCCAGTTGGACTTGCCGGGCCAGGTCGGTGGCGCCGGCGTATTCATCCAGCAGGCGACGATGGGTATCGGTCTTGAGCAGGGATTGGTGTTCATGCTGGCTGTGGATGTCGATCAACAGTTCGCCGAGGGCCTTGAGATCGCCCAGGGGGCAGGGTGTGCCGTTGATGTAGCCTCGGGAGCGGCCTTCGGCGGTGATGACCCGGCGCAGGATGCACAGGCCGTCGGTGTCCAGGTCGCGTTCGGCCAGCCAGGCGCTGGCCTCGGGGATGTCGACCAGGTCGAACGTCGCCAGGATGTCGGCCTTGTCCGCTCCGGGGCGCACCACGCCGCTGTCGGCGCGGTCACCCAGCGTCAGGCCCAGGGCGTCGAGCATGATCGACTTGCCCGCGCCGGTTTCACCGGTGATCACGCTCATGCCTCGATCGAGTTCGAGGTCGAGATGTTCGACGATGGCGTAGTTGTGTACGGACAGGTGCACTAGCATAAGGCCGCTCCCAGGCTTTAGGTCTGGTTATTTATACAGTGTTTTGTTTCGGCCTGACAATGCCCGCGCTTAGCTCGATTTGCTTGGGAAAGTGATTTGCTTAGCGCTGCGAGGAATGATTATGCAGCTGCTTTTTGTAAGGTTAATTCGTCAGTTGGCCCTTGAAGCTGGAAAACCCGGCCCCATATACCGGGGCAGAAGCGCGAGTCGAGCTCGCGGACGAAGTTGAAAGGAGAAATCTCTATGGCTGACGAACAGACGCAGGACACGCAAAATCTAGACGCCAATCAGGCTTCCCAGGATTCCGGTGAAGACCTGGCGGCACGTGTACAAGTGCTCGAGGAGCAACTGGCCGGTGCGCAGGATCAGGCGTTGCGTGTAGCCGCCGACCTGCAGAATGTCCGCCGTCGCGCCGAGCAAGATGTAGAAAAGGCCCATAAATTCGCCCTGGAGCGTTTTGCCGGCGACCTGCTGCCGATCATCGACAGCCTGGAGCGCGGCCTGGAGCTGTCCAACCCGGACGACGAAAACATCCGTCCGATGCGTGAAGGCATCGAGCTGACCCTGAAAATGTTCCAGGACACCCTCAAGCGTTATCAGCTCGAAGCCCTTGATCCTCATGGCGAGCCCTTCAACGCCGAACATCACCAGGCCATGGCGATGCAGGAAAGTGCCGACGTCGAGCCAAACAGTGTCTTGAAGGTTTTCCAGAAGGGCTATCTGCTTAACGGCCGTCTGCTGCGCCCGGCCATGGTCGTGGTCAGCAAGGCGCCGGCACCGGTTTCGCCTTCTATTGATGAGCAGGCTTGAAATCGGGCGCAGCGGCCCCATCTATAAGTCAAGCGTTTAAGTGCTACCGCAGTTAGCCACCACTGCTGCGGCAACCAAATCCAAGTTCCGGGAGAGTTAACATGGGCAAGATTATCGGCATCGACCTGGGGACCACCAACTCGTGCGTCTCCGTGCTGGAAAACGGCAAGGCCAAGGTTATTGAAAACGCTGAAGGCGCGCGTACCACGCCGTCGATCATCGCGTACGCCAATGATGGCGAAATTCTGGTTGGCCAGTCGGCCAAGCGTCAGGCAGTGACCAATCCGCATAACACCCTGTACGCGGTGAAGCGTCTGATCGGTCGCAAGTTCGACGAAGAAGTCGTTCAGAAAGACATCAAGATGGTGCCTTACAAAATCGCCAAGGCTGACAACGGCGACGCCTGGGTTGAAGTGAACGGCCAGAAAATGGCACCGCCACAGATCTCGGCTGAAATCCTCAAGAAAATGAAGAAAACCGCCGAAGACTACCTCGGCGAAGCGGTGACCGAGGCGGTCATCACGGTTCCAGCCTATTTCAACGACAGCCAGCGCCAGGCGACCAAAGACGCCGGCCGCATCGCGGGCCTGGACGTAAAACGTATCATCAACGAACCGACCGCGGCCGCTCTGGCCTACGGTATGGACAAGGCCAAGGGCGATCACACCGTGATCGTCTACGACCTGGGTGGCGGTACCTTCGACGTCTCCGTGATCGAGATCGCTGAAGTCGACGGCGAGCACCAGTTCGAAGTACTGGCCACCAACGGTGACACGTTCCTCGGTGGTGAGGACTTCGACATCCGCCTGATCGACTACCTCGTCGACGAGTTCAAGAAAGAAAGCGGCATGAACCTCAAAGGTGACCCGCTGGCCATGCAGCGCCTGAAAGAAGCCGCTGAAAAAGCCAAGATCGAACTGTCCTCGAGCCAGTCGACCGACGTGAACCTGCCGTACATCACTGCAGACGCCACCGGTCCTAAGCACCTGAACGTAAAAATCTCCCGCGCCAAGCTCGAAGCGCTGGTGGAAGACCTGGTTCAGCGCACCATCGAACCTTGCCGTATCGCCATGAAAGACGCCGGTATCGACGTTGGTTCGATCAACGACGTGATCCTGGTGGGCGGCCAGACCCGTATGCCGCTGGTTCAGAAGCTGGTGACCGACTTCTTCGGCAAAGAAGCTCGCAAGGACGTGAACCCGGACGAAGCCGTTGCCATGGGCGCTGCCATCCAGGGCGCTGTTCTGGCCGGTGACGTGAAGGACGTTCTGCTGCTCGACGTCAGCCCGCTGACCCTGGGTATCGAAACCATGGGCGGCGTGATGACCGCGCTGATCGAGAAAAACACCACGATTCCTACCAAGAAATCCCAGGTGTTCTCGACGGCTGACGACAACCAGGGCGCCGTGACCATCCACGTGCTGCAGGGTGAGCGCAAGCAGGCTGCCCAGAACAAATCCCTGGGCAAGTTCGACTTGGCCGAGATTCCACCAGCACCACGTGGCGTGCCACAAATCGAAGTGACCTTCGACATCGACGCCAACGGCATCCTGCACGTCGGCGCGAAAGACAAGGCCACTGGCAAGACTCAGTCGATCGTGATCAAGGCCAACTCCGGCCTGTCCGAGGAAGAAATTCAGCAGATGGTTCGCGATGCTGAAGTCAACGCCGAGGAAGACCGCAAGTTCGAAGAGCTGGCCAGCGCCCGTAACCAAGGTGATGCCCTGGTGCACTCGACCCGCAAGATGATCGCTGATGCTGGCGAGAAAGTGACCGCGGAAGAGAAAACCGCCATCGAAGCGGCCGTGGTTGCCCTGGAAGCCGCTGTGAAAGGCGACGACAAGGCGGCCATCGAGGCGAAGATCGAAGAGCTGTCCAAGGTCTCCGCGCCAGTGGCTCAGAAGATGTACGCCGAACAGGCTCAGCCCGCTGAAGGCGCGGCTGCCCAGGGCGAATCGGCCGAAAAAGCCGACGACGTCGTGGACGCCGAGTTCGAAGAAGTGAAAGACCACAAGTAACTGCTTGTTGGTCGGCCGGTTGACTGCATTTGTGCGGTGGCTGGTAGGATGTCGCCGCGCGGGGGCTTGCTCCCGCGTTGGCGTGTCTGGAGCTAGGGAATTTTTACAGCATGCGACAGTGTTCGGATGTTGGCGGTGCGTTCGGGAATGCTCCTGCTTTCCGGCGATGGGCACTGCGTTTTGGCCGGGGCCCTGGCTGAAATATTTAAAGACCAGGATCGTTGAATTGACGTGAGTTGGGTCCGGGCCTGTATTGGGGCTCAACGAGTTTGGCAAGGTTCAGGAGAGGTTTGCCGGACGTCCTATAAGAGTGCAAAGACTAATGGCGAAGCGTGATTTTTACGAAGTATTGGGTGTCGAGCGGGGGGCCAGCGAGGCAGAGCTGAAAAAGGCCTACCGTCGCCTGGCGATGAAGCACCACCCGGACCGTAATCCCGGCGATAAAGCGTCGGAAGAGATGTTCAAGGAAGCCAACGAGGCTTACGAGGTTCTGTCCGATTCCAGCAAGCGCGCGGCCTACGACCAGTATGGGCATGCCGGTGTCGACCCAAGCATGGGCGGCGGCGGTGCCGGTTTCGGCGGCCAGAACTTCTCCGATATTTTCGGCGACGTGTTCAGCGATTTCTTCGGCGGCGGTCGCGGCGGTGCCCGTGGTGGCGCCCAACGTGGCAGCGACTTGCGCTACACGTTGGAGCTGAACCTGGAAGAAGCGGTGCGCGGTACCACCGTCAATATCCGTGTGCCGACATTGGTCAACTGCAAGCCGTGCGATGGCTCGGGTGCGAAGAAGGGCTCCACGCCCGTGACCTGCCCGACTTGCGGCGGCATCGGCCAGGTTCGCATGCAGCAGGGCTTCTTCTCGGTCCAGCAGACCTGTCCGCGTTGCCATGGCCAAGGCAAGATCATTTCCGACCCGTGCGACTCCTGCCATGGCGAAGGGCGTGTCGAAGAGTACAAGACGCTGTCGGTCAAAGTGCCGGCCGGTGTCGACACGGGTGACCGCATTCGCCTGTCCGGCGAAGGCGAGGCGGGTGCCCAGGGTGGTCCGACTGGCGACCTGTATGTGGTCATCAACGTGCGCGAGCATGCGATTTTCCAGCGCGACGGCAAGCACCTGTTCTGCGAAGTGCCGATCAGCTTCGTCGACGCGGCCTTGGGTGGCGAGCTCGAGATCCCGACCCTCGACGGTCGCGTCAAGCTGAAAATTCCCGAGGGCACGCAGACCGGCAAACAGTTCCGGATTCGTGGCAAAGGCGTCGCGCCAGTGCGTGGCGGTGGTGCGGGTGACCTGATGTGCCGTGTGGCGGTGGAGACACCGGTCAACCTGAGTCGGCGTCAGCGTGAGCTGTTGGAAGAGTTCCGCGGCACGTTGGCGGATGACAACAGTCACTCCCCGAAAACCACCGGTTGGTTCGAAGGCGTGAAGCGCTTCTTCGGCGACCTGTAAGGAGTTCGCATGCGACGTATAGCTGTGATGGGCGCTGCGGGGCGCATGGGCAAGGCACTGGTCGAGGCGGTGCAGCAGCGCTCGCCGCTCTCCGGCCTGACAGCGGCCATCGTGCGGCCCGACAGTACGCTGGTGGGCGCCGATGCTGGCGAGCTGGCTTCGCTGGGGCGTATCGGCGTGCCGATGTCCGGCGGCCTGGAGAAGGTGCTGGACGAGTTCGATGTGCTGATCGACTTCACCCTGCCGGACGTGATGTTGAAAAACCTCGCGATCTGCCGCAAGCATGGCAAGGCCATGGTGATTGGCACCACGGGGCTGGATGTTGCGCAAAAGCAACTGCTGGCCGAGGCGGGCAACGACATCGCAATCGTGTTCGCGGCGAACTTCAGCGTGGGCGTGAACCTGTCGCTGAAGCTGCTGGACATGGCGGCCCGGGTCTTGGGTGACGATGCCGATATCGAAATCATCGAGGCACATCACCGGCACAAGATCGACGCACCTTCGGGAACGGCCTTGCGCATGGGTGAAGTGATTGCCGATGCGCTGGGGCGTGATCTGCAGAAAGTCGCCGTATATGGGCGTGAAGGGCATACCGGTGCTCGCGAGCGCGACACCATCGG
Organism: Pseudomonas sp. FW305-28; assembly: GCF_017351395.1. Taxonomy (NCBI): domain Bacteria; kingdom Pseudomonadati; phylum Pseudomonadota; class Gammaproteobacteria; order Pseudomonadales; family Pseudomonadaceae; genus Pseudomonas; species Pseudomonas sp. FW305-28. The sequence goes on along the minus strand of NZ_JACNDD010000007.1, from coordinate 37,879 downwards.
TTTCGCCACTGTGCGCGGTGGTGATGTGGTAGGTGATCACACGGTGTTGTTCGCCACTGAGGGCGAGCGCCTGGAGATCACCCACAAGGCATCCAGCCGGATGACCTTCGCCAAGGGCGCCGTACGTGCCGCGCTGTGGCTGGATGGCCGCGAGCCTGGTTTGTACGACATGCAGGACGTTCTCGACCTGCGTTGATGCCATTGAAGGCGGGGTTCAGGTTATACTGCGCCCCGTTTTACACCGCTTCGCGACGGCCTGTCGCATTCCCCTGCCTTTAAGGCTCATTAGCGGTGGACCAAAAAAGCCTTTTTCTGTAAGCTACAGCTTTAGTGTGTCCACTAAAAGCGCGCAGAATAATTCAGTGAACAAGCGGGGTGACGTGTCCATACGTCACTCCGCTTTTTTACAACCTGCGATCGCCCTTTCAGGCTTTATTTACGGGAGGTCTTCTTGACTAAGCCAGCCATACTCGCCCTTGCTGATGGCAGCATTTTTCGCGGCGAAGCCATTGGAGCCGACGGTCAGACCGTTGGTGAGGTGGTGTTTAACACCGCAATGACCGGCTATCAGGAAATTCTTACCGATCCTTCCTACGCCCAGCAAATCGTTACCCTGACTTACCCGCACATCGGCAACACCGGCACCACGCCGGAAGACGCCGAGTCCGATCGTGTCTGGTCCGCCGGCCTGGTCATCCGTGACTTGCCGCTGGTAGCGAGCAACTGGCGTAACACGATGTCCTTGTCCGATTACCTGAAAGCCAACAACGTCGTGGCGATCGCCGGTATCGACACGCGCCGCCTGACCCGCATCCTTCGGGAAAAAGGCGCGCAGAACGGCTGCATCATGGCTGGCGATAACATTTCCGAAGAAGCCGCCATTGCCGCGGCCCAGGGCTTCCCTGGCCTCAAGGGCATGGACCTGGCGAAAGTCGTCAGCACCCAGAAACAGTACGAATGGCGCTCCACGGTCTGGGACCTGAAGACCGACAGTCACGCGACGATCGAGGCTTCCGAGCTGCCCTACCACGTGGTGGCGTACGACTACGGCGTCAAGCTGAACATCCTGCGCATGCTGGTCGAGCGTGGCTGCCGCGTCACCGTGGTACCGGCCCAGACCCCGGCCGCCGATGTCCTGGCCCTCAAGCCTGATGGCGTGTTCCTGTCCAACGGCCCGGGTGACCCGGAGCCTTGCGACTACGCGATCCAGGCGATCAAGGACGTGCTGGAAACCGAGATCCCGGTGTTCGGTATCTGCCTCGGTCACCAGTTGCTGGCCCTCGCTTCTGGCGCCAAGACCTTGAAAATGGGCCACGGCCACCACGGTGCCAACCACCCGGTGCAGGACCTGGATACCGGCGTGGTGATGATCACCAGCCAGAACCACGGTTTTGCGGTGGATGAGGCGACCCTGCCGGCCAACGTGCGTGCGATTCACAAGTCGCTGTTCGACGGCACGCTGCAAGGTATCGAGCGTACCGACAAGAGCGCGTTCAGCTTCCAGGGCCACCCTGAAGCGAGCCCGGGCCCGAACGATGTGGCGCCGCTGTTCGATCGCTTCATCAACGAGATGGCCAAGCGACGCTGACCGCGTGAAGCCCGAGGGCGGCCCCGAGTGCGGCGGCCCCTTCGGGCGCTTCAAAGATTGTTCGACGGCCTAGCCGACTGACCTGCGGATTTGAGTGACAAACCCATGCCAAAACGTACAGACATAAAAAGCATCCTGATTCTCGGCGCTGGCCCGATCGTGATCGGCCAGGCCTGCGAGTTCGACTACTCCGGCGCCCAGGCCTGTAAAGCCCTGCGCGAAGAGGGCTACCGCGTCATCCTGGTGAACTCCAACCCGGCCACCATCATGACCGACCCGGCCATGGCCGACGCCACCTACATCGAGCCGATCAAGTGGCAGACCGTTGCCAAGATCATCGAGAAGGAGCGCCCGGACGCGCTGCTGCCGACCATGGGCGGCCAGACCGCGCTGAACTGCGCCCTGGACCTGGAGCGCGAAGGCGTCCTGGAGAAGTTCGGTGTGGAAATGATCGGCGCCAACGCCGATACCATCGACAAGGCCGAAGACCGTTCGCGCTTCGACAAGGCGATGAAATCCATCGGCCTGGACTGCCCGCGCTCGGGCATCGCCCACAGCATGGAAGAGGCCAACGCCGTCCTGGAACGCCTCGGCTTCCCGTGCATCATCCGTCCGTCCTTCACCATGGGTGGCACCGGTGGTGGCATCGCCTACAACCGTGAAGAATTCGAAGAAATCTGCGCCCGTGGTCTCGACTTGTCGCCGACCAAGGAGCTGCTGATCGACGAATCCCTGATCGGCTGGAAAGAATACGAAATGGAAGTTGTCCGCGACAAAAAGGACAACTGCATCATCGTCTGCTCCATCGAGAACTTCGACCCGATGGGCGTGCACACCGGCGACTCGATCACCGTCGCACCGGCCCAGACCCTGACCGACAAGGAATACCAGATCCTGCGTAACGCCTCCCTGGCGGTACTGCGCGAGATCGGCGTGGAAACCGGCGGCTCCAACGTCCAGTTCGGCATCTGCCCGAACACCGGTCGCATGGTGGTCATCGAGATGAACCCGCGGGTCTCCCGTTCGTCGGCCCTGGCGTCCAAGGCCACCGGTTTCCCGATTGCCAAGGTCGCGGCCAAGCTGGCCGTGGGTTACACCCTGGACGAGCTGTCGAACGACATCACCGGCGGCAAGACCCCGGCGTCCTTCGAGCCGTCCATCGACTACGTCGTGACCAAGCTGCCACGCTTCGCCTTCGAGAAGTTCGCCAAGGCCGATGCCCGCCTGACCACCCAGATGAAGTCGGTCGGTGAAGTCATGGCCATCGGCCGCACCTTCCAGGAGTCCCTGCAGAAAGCCCTGCGCGGCCTGGAAGTGGGCGTCTGTGGCCTCGATCCGAAGCTGGATCTGAACGACCCCGAAAGCATGAGCGTGCTCAAGCGCGAGCTGACCGTGCCGGGTGCCGAGCGCATCTGGTACGTGGCCGATGCCTTCCGCGCCGGCCTGACCGTCGAGCAGATTTTCGGCATGAACATGATCGACCCTTGGTTCCTGGTACAGATCGAAGATCTGATCAAGGAAGAAGAGAAGGTCAAGACCCTGGGCATGTCCAGCATCGATCGCGACACGATGTTCCGCCTCAAGCGCAAAGGTTTCTCCGACATGCGCCTGGCCAAGCTGCTGGGTGTGACCGAGAAGAGCCTGCGCGCCCATCGCCACAAGCTGGAAGTGTTCCCGGTCTACAAGCGCGTCGACACCTGCGCGGCCGAGTTCGCCACCGATACCGCCTACCTGTACTCCACGTACGAAGAAGAGTGCGAAGCCGCGCCATCGACCCGGGACAAGATCATGATCCTGGGCGGCGGTCCTAACCGGATCGGCCAGGGCATCGAGTTCGACTACTGCTGCGTGCACGCGGCACTGGCCCTGCGCGACGACGGTTACGAGACCATCATGGTCAACTGCAACCCGGAAACCGTGTCCACCGACTACGACACCTCCGATCGCCTGTACTTCGAGCCAGTGACCCTGGAAGACGTGCTGGAAATCGTCCGCGTCGAGAAGCCAAAAGGCGTGATCGTCCAGTACGGCGGCCAGACCCCGTTGAAACTGGCCCGTGCCCTGGAAGCCGCTGGCGTGCCGATCATCGGTACCAGCCCGGATGCGATCGACCGCGCTGAAGACCGTGAGCGCTTCCAGCAGATGGTCGAGCGCCTGAACCTGCGTCAGCCGCCAAACGCTACCGTGCGCAGCGAAGACGAAGCGATTCGTGCCGCCGCCAAGATCGGTTACCCGCTGGTGGTGCGTCCGTCCTATGTTCTGGGCGGCCGTGCGATGGAAATCGTCTATCAGGAAGACGAACTCAAGCGCTACCTGCGCGAAGCGGTCCAGGTGTCCAACGACAGCCCGGTGCTGCTGGATCACTTCCTCAACTGCGCCATCGAAATGGACGTGGATGCGGTCAGCGACGGCAAGGATGTGGTGATCGGCGCGATCATGCAGCACATCGAGCAGGCCGGTGTTCACTCCGGTGACTCCGCCTGTTCGCTGCCGCCTTACTCGTTGCCGGCGCACATCCAGGACGAGATGCGCGAGCAGGTCAAGAAAATGGCCCTGGAGCTGGGCGTCGTCGGCCTGATGAACGTGCAATTGGCCCTGCAGGGCGAAGACATCTACGTCATCGAAGTCAACCCGCGCGCTTCTCGGACCGTGCCGTTCGTCTCCAAGTGCATCGGCGTTTCCCTGGCGATGATCGCGGCGCGAGTCATGGCCGGCAAGACCCTGAAAGAGCTGAACTTCACCAAAGAAATCATTCCGAACTTCTACAGCGTGAAAGAGGCGGTGTTCCCGTTCGCCAAGTTCCCAGGCGTGGACCCGATCCTCGGCCCGGAAATGAAGTCCACCGGTGAAGTGATGGGCGTGGGCGATACCTTCGGTGAGGCATTCGCCAAGGCCCAGATGGGCGCCAGCGAAGTGTTGCCGACTGGCGGCACGGCGTTCATCAGCGTGCGTGATGACGACAAGCCACTGGTTGCAGGCGTGGCCCGTGATCTGATCAACTTGGGCTTCGAAGTGGTCGCCACTGCCGGTACGGCCAGGCTGATCGAAGCCGCTGGCCTGAAAGTGCGCCGCGTGAACAAGGTGACCGAGGGGCGTCCGCACGTGGTCGACATGATCAAGAATGACGAAGTCACGCTGATCATCAACACCACCGAAGGTCGTCAATCGATCGCCGATTCCTACTCCATTCGTCGCAATGCGCTGCAGCACAAGATCTACTGCACCACGACCATTGCGGCAGGCGAAGCGATCTGCGAAGCGCTCAAGTTCGGTCCCGAGAAGACCGTACGTCGCTTGCAGGATCTACATGCAGGATTGAAGGCATGAGCATAACCAAGTACCCGATGACTGTTCAGGGCGCGAAGGCCCTGGAAGAAGAACACGCTTTCCTGACCAAGGTCGAGCGCCCGCGCTTGAGCCAGGCTATCGGTGAAGCGCGTGAGCTGGGCGATCTCAAGGAAAACGCCGAATACCACGCTGCCCGAGAGGAGCAGGGGATGGTCGAGGCGCGTGTCCGTGACATCGAAGGCCGCATGCAGAATGCGGTGATCATCGATGTCACGACGATTCCACATACCGGCAAAGTGATTTTCGGCACCACGGTGGAAATCGCCAACGTCGAGACTGATGAAAGCGTGACTTACCAGATCGTTGGCGAGGACGAGGCAGACATCAAGCTCGGCAAGATTTCCGTCGGTTCACCCATTGCTCGTGCCTTGATTGCCAAGGAAGAGGGCGATGTGGTGGCGGTGAAGACACCGGGTGGTGTCATCGAGTATGAGATTGTCGAAGTCCGTCACATCTGAACGAAGGCGCCCGCTGCGAGCGGGTGCCATGATCTGGCAGCTCACCCAGATGTTGTGGGTGGGCGGCGTCTGGTTGCTGCACATCGGTTTGCTGCCGGTGCTGGGTCGAGTGGGCCTGGCACCGCTGCTCATCGATGAAATCGCAGGCATGCTGACGGCGCTGCTGGTGGGTTTTTCCGCGGCGTGCGTGATGTTTCAGGCGTTGGTGCTGGTTCAGGCCGAAGGCCTTGCCAGTCTATGGCGCGACATTCGTGGGCAATTGCTGCTCATGTCGTTGTATGCGTGCGGGATGTTCTTTGCCGTGCATTTCGGCTGGCCGGATGCGAGCCAGTGGCAGGTATTCAGTTACCTGGTGCTGGGTTTTTCCGGTCTGGTACTGGTCTTGCAGCCGGTTCCGGGGTGGAGCGGCAGGGTGTGCGAAGCACACCCTTGACCCTTTGGCATCACTTGAAGCGGTGAACGTTCGACAGTTGCTTGTTGACGCTGAAGTTCTTGCGATAAATCAGCGCCATCTTGCCGATGACCTGCACCAGGTCTGCCTTGCCGGTCTTGCACAGTTCGGCAACGGCAGCCAGGCGGGCTTCGCGATCGAGGATGTTGAGCTTGATCTTGATCAGCTCGTGATCGCCCAGGGCGCGTTCCAGTTCGGCGAGTACACCTTCAGTCAAACCGTTGTCAGCCACAGTCAAAACCGGTTTCAGATGGTGGCCAATGGATTTGTATTGTTTCTTCTGCTCTTGAGTGAGCGGCATAATCTGACCCCTGCGTCTGATCTTGTAAAAAGCGGCGGCCAGTTTACCCGAGCAAGTCCGGGACCGCCCACTTAATCACGACCCGTTTTATTTTTAGAGGTGGCCCGTGGCCCGTTCCAAGACTAGCCAGAACTGGCTCAGAGAGCATTTCAACGATCCGTACGTCAAAATGGCGCAAAAAGACGGCTATCGCTCTCGTGCCAGCTATAAATTGCTGGAGATCCAGGAAAAGGATCGCCTGATCCGTCCAGGCATGACCGTGATCGACCTCGGTGCGGCGCCGGGCGGCTGGTCCCAGGTTACCAGTCGTCTGATTGGTGGTCAGGGCCGCTTGATCGCTTCCGACATCCTGGAAATGGACAGCATCCCTGATGTGACCTTTATCCAGGGCGATTTCACGGAAGACGCCGTACTGGCGAAAATCCTGGAAGCCGTCGGAAATACACAAGTTGACCTTGTGATTTCCGATATGGCCCCCAATATGAGTGGATTAGCGGCTGTCGACATGCCTCGTGCCATGTTCCTCAGCGAGCTGGCCCTGGATCTTGCCGGGCGGGTTCTGCGTCCAGGCGGTGATTTTCTGATCAAGGTCTTCCAGGGTGAAGGCTTCGACGAATACCACAAGGGCATCCGCAAGTTGTTCGACAAGGTGCAGATGCGCAAGCCATTGTCGTCCCGTGACCGTTCTCGCGAGCAGTATCTGCTGGCGCGGGGGTTTCGCGGTGTTGAAGGCGCGGCCAGTGATGAGCGTCTTTGAGCAGGGCGATAGTTTTTTTTGTCTCGCATTGAAAAAGCCGCGTAACCAAAATTATGCGGTCAAAGTTTCACAAAGGGTTACAGACGGCGCCTGCCAGAGTCGTAGGTAATGTAGTAAGTTAGGCCGGTGAATATCATGCGAAGCGCGCGCCAGTAGCGGAGCTTGCTTCAGAGGGTAGTTAATTGAACGATATGGCAAAGAATCTGATCCTGTGGTTGATCATCGCCGCTGTCCTGGTGACCGTGATGAACAACTTCTCCAGTCCTAACGAGCCGCAGACCCTCAACTATTCCGACTTCATCCAGCAGGTCAAGGATGGCAAGGTCGAGCGCGTAGCCGTTGATGGCTATGTGATTACCGGCAAGCGCACCGACGGCGACAGCTTCAAGACCATTCGTCCGGCAATCCAGGACAATGGCCTGATTGGCGACCTGGTGGACAACCACGTCGTGGTCGAAGGCAAGCAGCCTGAGCAGCAAAGCATCTGGACCCAGCTCCTGGTGGCCAGCTTCCCGATCCTGGTGATCATCGCCGTGTTCATGTTCTTCATGCGCCAGATGCAGGGCGGCGGTGGTGGCAAGGGCGGGCCGATGAGCTTTGGCAAGAGCAAGGCCCGGCTACTTTCCGAAGACCAGGTGAAAACCACCCTGGCTGACGTCGCAGGCTGCGACGAAGCCAAGGAAGAAGTGGGCGAACTGGTCGAGTTCCTGCGCGATCCGGGCAAGTTCCAGCGCCTGGGTGGTCGTATTCCACGCGGCGTGCTGATGGTCGGCCCGCCAGGTACCGGTAAAACCTTGCTGGCCAAGGCGATTGCCGGTGAAGCCAAGGTGCCGTTCTTCACGATTTCCGGTTCCGACTTCGTCGAAATGTTCGTCGGCGTGGGCGCCAGTCGTGTCCGCGACATGTTCGAACAGGCCAAGAAACACGCGCCGTGCATCATCTTCATCGACGAAATCGACGCCGTTGGTCGCCATCGTGGCGCCGGCATGGGTGGCGGTCACGACGAGCGCGAACAGACCCTCAACCAGCTGCTGGTCGAGATGGACGGTTTCGAAATGAACGACGGCATCATCGTGATCGCCGCCACCAACCGTCCTGACGTGCTCGACCCTGCGCTGTTGCGTCCAGGTCGTTTCGACCGCCAGGTCGTGGTGGGGCTGCCGGATATTCGTGGTCGCGAGCAGATCCTCAAGGTCCATATGCGCAAGGTGCCGATGGGTGACGACGTCGCTCCGGCCGTCATCGCGCGTGGCACGCCGGGCTTTTCCGGTGCCGACCTGGCGAACCTGGTCAACGAAGCGTCGTTGTTCGCCGCTCGTACCGGCAAGCGCGTCGTGGAAATGAAGGAATTCGAGCTGGCCAAGGACAAGATCATGATGGGCGCGGAGCGCAAATCCATGGTCATGTCGGAGAAAGAAAAGCAGAACACCGCGTATCACGAGGCGGGTCACGCGATCGTTGGTCGTGTCGTGCCCGAGCATGATCCGGTCTACAAGGTCTCGATCATCCCGCGCGGTCGTGCCCTGGGCGTGACCATGTTCCTGCCGGAAGAGGATCGCTACAGCCTGTCCAAGCGTGCATTGATCAGTCAGATCTGTTCGTTGTACGGCGGTCGTATCGCTGAAGAGATGACGTTGGGCTTCGACGGTGTGACCACGGGGGCATCCAACGACATCATGCGCGCCAGTCAGATCGCTCGGAACATGGTCACCAAGTGGGGCCTGTCCGAGAAGCTGGGGCCGCTGATGTATGCCGAAGAAGAAGGGGAAGTGTTCCTCGGTCGTGGTGGCGGTGGCCAGCATGCAAGCTTCTCCGGCGAGACGGCCAAGCTGATCGATTCCGAGGTGCGCAGCATCATCGACCAGTGCTACGGCACTGCCCGGCAGATCCTCACGGACAACCGTGACAAGCTCGATGCCATGGCCGATGCCCTGATGAAGTACGAAACCATCGATGCCGAGCAGATCGACGACATCATGGCAGGTCGCGAACCTCGCGAGCCTCGTGACTGGTCGGGCGGTGGTACCGGTACTTCCGGTACACCTCCGGCGGTACAGGGTGAGCGTCCGGAAACACCGATTGGCGGTCCGGCCGCTGATGTCTAAGGCTTGAAATGACTTCTGTTCAGTCCTCGACCCGGTTGCCTTGCGGCAACCGGGTTCTTGATTTGGCCCATGCACATGTCATGGGCATTCTCAATGTCACGCCTGATTCCTTTTCCGATGGTGGTCGATTCAGCCAGCTCGATGCCGCGCTGCGGCATGCCGAGGCCATGGTGGCCGCTGGCGCAACGCTGATCGATGTGGGGGGGGAATCGACCCGGCCAGGTGCGCGCTCGGTCTCGCCCACCGAAGAGCTGGAGCGGGTGGCGCCGATTGTCGAGCGCATCCATCGCGAACTCGATGTCATTATCTCGGTCGATACGTCCACGCCTGCGGTCATGCGCGAGACTGCGCGACTGGGGGCGGGCCTGATCAATGATGTTCGGTCCTTGCAGCGCGATGGTGCCCTGGATGCCGCGGCGGCCACCGGATTGCCGGTATGCCTGATGCATATGCTCGGCGAGCCGGGGACCATGCAGAACGACCCGCACTATGATGATGTGACCAGGGAGGTGGGTGAGTTCCTGGTGGCGCGTCTGGACCAATGTGCTGCCGTGGGTATTCCTGCCGAGCGGATCATCCTTGATCCCGGGTTCGGCTTTGCCAAGACATTGGCGCACAACCTGAGCCTGTTCAAACATATGGAAGCCTTGCACGCCCTGGGGCGGCCCCTGTTGGTTGGGGTTTCGCGAAAGAGCATGATAGGCAATGCCCTGGGGCGGCCGGTGGGAGAGCGCCTGTATGGTGGTCTTGCCCTTGCGGCCTTGGCCCTTGCCAAAGGTGCACGCATATTGCGCGTGCACGATGTAGCCGAAACGATGGATGTCGTGCGGATGATCGCAGCTGTGGATTCAGCCGAATAAGAATGACGGAGCACTTATGAGCAAGAAATACTTTGGCACCGACGGTATTCGTGGTCGGGTCGGCGAATACCCTATTACCCCCGATTTCATGCTCAAGCTCGGCTGGGCGGCAGGCATGGCGTTCCGCAAGATGGGCGCCTGCAAGGTGCTGGTCGGCAAGGACACGCGAATTTCCGGCTACATGTTCGAATCGGCGCTCGAGGCCGGCCTGACGTCGGCGGGTGCCGATGTGATGCTGCTGGGCCCGATGCCGACGCCGGCCATTGCCTACCTGACCCGTACGTTCCAGGCCCAGGCAGGCATCGTGATCAGTGCCTCGCACAACCCCCATGATGACAACGGCATCAAGTTCTTCTCCGGCCAGGGTACCAAGTTGCCGGATGATATCGAGCTGATGATCGAGGAGCTGCTGGACACGCCGATGACCGTGGTCGAGTCGAGCAAGATCGGCAAGGTGTCGCGGATCAACGATGCATCGGGTCGCTACATCGAATTCTGCAAAGGCAGCGTGCCGACCGGTACGAGCTTTTCCGGCCTGAAAATTGTTGTCGATTGTGCTCACGGCGCCACCTATAAAGTCGCGCCGAGCGTCTTTCGCGAGCTGGGTGCCGACGTGGTGGTGCTTTCCGCCCAGCCCAATGGCCTGAACATCAACCACAACTGTGGTTCCACCCATACCGAGGCGTTGCAGGCTGCAGTGCTGGCCGAGCAGGCCGATCTCGGTATCGCCTTCGATGGCGACGGTGATCGGGTGCTGATGGTCGATCACACCGGTACGGTCGTCGATGGTGACGAATTGCTGTTCATCATCGCTCGTGACCTGCATGGGCGCGGCAAGTTGCAGGGCGGCGTGGTCGGCACGTTGATGAGCAACCTCGGGCTTGAACTGGCCCTGGCGGACCTGGATATCCCGTTCGTGCGAGCCAACGTGGGCGACCGCTACGTGATCTCGGAGTTGCTGGAGCGCAACTGGGTGATCGGGGGCGAGAACTCCGGCCACATCGTGTGCTTCGACCATACCACCACCGGTGATGCGATCATTGCGGCCCTGCAGGTACTGATGGCACTCAAGGCGCGCAACGAAGGGCTTGCTCAGTCGCGCCAGGCATTGCGTAAATGTCCGCAAGTGTTGATCAACGTGCGTTTTGGTGGCGGTGTGAACCCCCTCGAACATGCGAAGGTCAAGCAGGCCAGCGAGCGTGTGACAGAGGCGATGGCGGGGCGTGGTCGCGTGTTGTTGCGCAAGTCCGGTACAGAGCCTTTGGTGCGTGTCATGGTCGAAGGCGAGGACGAAGCGCAAGTTCGCGGTTATGCCGAAGAGCTGGCAAAACTGGTTACTGAAGTTTCTGCCTGAATTCGGCTTGCCAGTCATGAATCGGTTGGGTAACATCTGCGCCCACTTTGACCGACGAGGTACAGCATGCGTCGCCCTATGGTAGCTGGTAACTGGAAGATGCACGGTACCCGCGCCAGCGTCGCTGAGCTGATCAATGGCCTTCGTCATCTGGCCTTGCCAAGCGGTGTTGATGTCGCGGTATTCCCGCCTTGCTTGTATATCAATCAAGTGATTGATGGCTTGAAAGGCAAGTCGATTTCGGTCGGCGCGCAGAACTCTGCGGTGGAATCCATGCAAGGTGCGTTGACCGGTGAGATTGCACCGAGTCAGTTGGTGGATGCAGGTTGCTCCCTGGTCCTGGTTGGACATTCCGAGCGTCGCCAGATCATGGGCGAGCAGGACAAGACCTTGATCCGCAAGTTTGCTGCGGCCCAGGCCTGTGGTCTGATTCCGGTGTTGTGCGTAGGGGAAACCCTCGCGCAGCGTGAAGCCGGCAAGACCCTTGAAGTTGTCGGGCGTCAGCTCGGCAGCATCATCGAAGACCTGGGTGTTGGTGCTTTTGCAAAGGCAGTCATTGCCTACGAGCCGGTCTGGGCCATTGGTACCGGGCTGACGGCTTCGCCGCAACAGGCGCAGGATGTGCACGCAGCCATCCGCGCGCAGTTGGCGGAAGAGAATTCTGAAGTGGCACGAGGTGTGCGGCTTCTATACGGCGGCAGCGTGAAGGCGGCCAATGCGGCCGAACTGTTCGGCATGCCGGATATCGATGGGGGGCTCATTGGTGGAGCGTCCCTGAATGCAGATGAGTTCGGTGCGATCTGTCGCGCCGCGGGAAACTGAAAAAATGCTGGAAACAGTCGTAGTCGTTTTTCATCTGCTGGGTGCACTGGGCGTAGTTGCCCTCGTATTGCTGCAGCAGGGTAAAGGTGCGGATGCTGGTGCGTCTTTCGGTGCAGGTGCTTCAAATACTGTGTTCGGAAGCCAAGGTTCCTCTACCTTTCTTAGTAAGTTTACTGCTATACTTGCCGCCGGTTTCTTCATGACCAGCTTAGGGTTAGGTTACTTTGCTAAAGAGAAAGCTCACGAGCTGACTCAAGTAGGTTTGCCAAACCCAGCGGTACTGGAAGCGCCCAAGCAACAACCGGCTTCTGATGATGTCCCGGTGCTTCAAGAGCAAAAGTCGGCCAACCCGGCGACTGACGTGCCTCCAGCTCAAGAGCAGAAGTAAGAAGGTTTCAAACGCTGTATTGCCGAGGTGGTGGAATTGGTAGACACGCAACCTTGAGGTGGTTGTGCCCATAGGGTGTAGGGGTTCGAGTCCCCTTCTCGGTACCAATTATCAGGAGAGCCCGCGATTGCGGGCTTTCTTGTAGGTGGAAGGGTTACATTGACCCTGTAAGGGATCGGTCGTATACTTCCGCCCCAGCTTTGTCGCGGGATGGAGCAGTCTGGTAGCTCGTCGGGCTCATAACCCGAAGGTCGTCGGTTCAAATCCGGCTCCCGCAACCAGTTTCAGGGGCCCCTTCCAAGGGGCTTTTTGTTAGCTGGACACTTTATAACGCCGCTATTCGACGGCGTTTCAGGGATGGGCGATTCGCCCATTTTTTTTTATTTGCACAGCATGCACAAACATGCACGAGGGGGTTCAGGTGTCGAGCAAGCTAGAACAGTTGCAGGCCTTGTTGGCCCCGGTGGTCGTGGCCCTTGGCTATGAATGCTGGGGTATTGAGTTTTCGGCTCAAGGTCGCCACTCACTGTTGCGCGTTTATATCGATAAGGAAGGCGGCGTGTTGGTGGATGATTGCGCCATCGTCAGCCGTCAGATCAGCGGTGTACTGGATGTCGAAGATCCAATCACCTCCGAATACACCCTTGAAGTTTCCTCGCCTGGCATGGAGCGCCCCCTGTTCACACTTGAACAGTTCGCTTTGTTTGCCGGTGAACAAGTGAAGATCAAGCTGCGCTCGCCTTTCGAGGGTCGACGCAACTTCCAAGGCCTTCTGCGCGGTGTAGAAGAGCAGGACGTCGTGGTGCAGGTAGATGACCATGAGTTCCTGTTGCCGATCGATATGATCGACAAGGCCAACATTATTCCCAGTTTTGACTGATACGTGCCAGATACTGCGGATCCCGCGGATCCAATGGCTTGCGAAAGGCGAGGCGTACGATGAGCAAAGAAGTACTGCTGGTTGTTGAGTCGGTATCCAATGAAAAGGGCGTACCGGCTAACGTTATTTTTGAAGCGCTGGAGCTGGCTCTGGCCACTGCTACCAAGAAGCGGTTCGAAGACGAAGTTGATTTGCGTGTGGAGATCAATCGCCACACGGGTGCCTACGAGACTTTCCGTCGCTGGACGGTCGTCGAGGAAGCCGACCTGGACGATCCGGCTATCGAAACCTGGCCAAGCAAGGTTGCAGAAACGCACCCGGGCGCCAAGGTTGGTGATGTCGTCGAAGAAAAAATCGAATCCATTGAGTTCGGTCGCATCGCTGCACAGACTGCCAAGCAGGTCATCGTGCAGAAAGTTCGCGAAGCCGAGCGTGCGCAAGTGGTCGACGCTTATCGCGAGCGCCTGGGGGAAATCATCTCCGGCACCGTGAAAAAAGTGACCCGCGACAACGTGATCGTCGACCTGGGCAACAACGCCGAAGCGTTGCTGGCTCGCGAAGACATCATCTCTCGCGAAACTTTCCGGGTTGGCGTGCGTTTGCGTGCGCTGCTCAAGGAAATCCGCACCGAGAACCGGGGCCCGCAGCTGATCCTGTCGCGTACAGCGCCGGAAATGCTGATCGAGTTGTTCCGCATCGAAGTGCCGGAAATTGCTGAAGGCCTGATCGAAGTCATGGCCGCCTCCCGTGATCCGGGTTCGCGTGCCAAGATCGCGGTCCGCTCCAAGGACAAGCGCATCGACCCGCAAGGTGCCTGCATCGGCATGCGTGGTTCGCGTGTCCAGGCCGTATCCGGCGAGTTGGGCGGCGAGCGCGTGGACATCGTCCTGTGGGACGACAACCCGGCTCAGTTCGTGATCAATGCCATGTCGCCTGCTGAAGTGGCGGCAATTATCGTCGACGAAGATGCCCACGCCATGGACATCGCCGTTGGCGCAGACAATCTGGCTCAGGCCATCGGTCGCGGTGGTCAGAACGTGCGTCTGGCCAGCCAATTGACTGGCTGGACCCTGAACGTGATGACCGAATCGGACATCCAGGCTAAACAGCAAGCTGAAACCGGCGACATCCTGCGCAACTTCATCGAAGAGCTTGAAGTCGATGAAGAGCTGGCGCAGGTGCTGGTGGATGAAGGCTTTACCAGCCTGGAAGAGATTGCCTACGTACCGGTGGAGGAAATGCTCAACATCGACGGCTTTGACGAGGAAATCGTCAACGAGCTTCGCGCTCGGGCCAAGGATCGTTTGTTGACCAAAGCCATCGCTACTGAGGAAAAGCTGGCAGACGCCCATCCGGCCGAAGACCTGCTCTCGCTTGAGGGCATGGACAAGGATTTGGCGATGGAACTGGCGGTGCGCGGCGTAATTACCCGCGAAGACCTGGCCGAGCAGTCTATTGACGATCTGCTCGACATCGACGGCATTGACGATGATCGTGCCGGCAAGTTGATCATGGCCGCCCGAGCCCACTGGTTCGAGTAATTAGGCGCGGCCTGAGGAGAGAAGTGCATGACGCAAGTCACGGTGAAACAACTGGCCGATGAGGTCAAAACACCGGTAGAGCGCCTGTTGCAGCAGATGCGTGAGGCAGGTCTGCCGCACACCGCCGCCGAGGAACATGTGACCGACAGTGAGAAGCAGTCCCTGCTGACTCACTTGAAGAGCAGTCACAAGGCTAAAGTGGAAGAACCGCGCAAGATCACTCTGCAGCGTAAAACCACCAGCACCCTGCGTGTTGCCGGTAGCAAAAGCATCAGCGTTGAAGTACGCAAGAAGAAAGTCTTCGTACAACGCAGCCCGGAAGAAATCGAAGCCGAGCGCAAACGCGAACAGGAAGAACGTCGCGCAGTAGAAAATGCTGCTCGTCAGAAGGCTGAAGAAGAAGCCAAGCGTCGCGCCGAAGAAGAAGCGCGCCGCCAGCCTGCTGCTGCGCAAACCGCTCCGGTAGAAGCCGTCGAGGCTGTTGCCCCGGTCGCCGAACCTGTGCGCGAAGCCGCACCAGTCGTGGCACCGGCGCCGGCTCCAGCCGATACTCGCAAGCGCGATGAACAGCGTCGTCCGGACAAACCACGTGCCGACGACAACCGTCGTGGCAGTGGCGATGGCGAGCGCAAGAACGCGCCTCACCGTGCGTCGGTCAAGGAAAAGGCACCAGCACCTCGTGTTGCGCCACGTACCACCGACGAGGAAAGCGATGGCTTCCGTCGCGGCGGTCGCGGCAAGGCCAAGCTGAAGAAGCGCAACGCCCACGGTTTCCAGAGCCCTACCGGCCCAGTCGTGCGTGAAGTGAAGATCGGCGAGACCATCACTGTGGGCGATCTGGCCCAGCAGATGTCGGTCAAGGCTGCTGAAATCATCAAGTTCATGTTCAAGCTGGGTACGCCAGCCACCATCAACCAGGTACTGGACCAGGAAACTGCCCAACTGGTTGCTGAAGAGCTGGGCCACAAAGTGACCCTGGTCAGCGACACCGCCCTGGAAGATTCCCTGGCCGAGTCTCTGAAGTTTGAAGGTGAGGCGGTTTCCCGTGCGCCGGTCGTGACCGTAATGGGCCACGTTGACCACGGTAAAACCTCCCTGCTCGACTATATCCGTCGTGCGAAGGTAGCAGCAGGTGAGGCTGGCGGTATTACCCAGCACATCGGCGCCTACCACGTTGAAACCGACCGCGGCATGGTGACGTTCCTCGACACCCCGGGTCACGCCGCGTTTACCGCGATGCGTGCCCGTGGTGCCAAGGCGACCGACATCGTGATCCTGGTGGTTGCAGCGGACGACGGCGTCATGCCGCAAACCATCGAAGCCGTTCAGCATGCCCAGGCAGCTGGCGTGCCGCTGGTGGTTGCAGTGAACAAGATCGACAAGCCGGGCGCCGATCTCGATCGCATCCGCAGCGAACTGTCGGTCCACGGCGTGACCTCCGAAGAGTGGGGTGGCGACACTCCATTCGTTCCGGTCTCGGCGAAGATGGGTACCGGCGTTGACGAACTGCTCGAAGCCGTTCTGTTGCAAGCCGAGGTTCTGGAACTGACCGCTACACCTTCGGCTCCTGGCCGTGGTGTGGTTGTTGAATCCCGTCTCGACAAGGGCCGTGGCCCGGTTGCGACCGTCCTGGTCCAGGACGGTACCTTGCGTCAAGGCGACATGGTGCTGGTCGGCTCGAACTATGGCCGCGTGCGTGCCATGCTCGACGAGAACGGCAAGTCCATCAAGGAAGCCGGTCCGGCTATCCCGGTCGAGATCCTCGGCCTGGACGGCACCCCGGATGCTGGCGACGAGATGAGCGTTGTGGCTGACGAGAAGAAAGCCCGTGAAGTGGCTCTGTTCCGTCAAGGCAAGTTCCGCGAAGTCAAACTGGCTCGTGCTCACGCCGGCAAGCTGGAAAACATCTTCGAGAACATGGGCCAGGAAGAGAAGAAGACGCTCAACATCGTCCTCAAATCCGACGTCCGTGGTTCGCTCGAAGCGTTGAACGGCGCCTTGAATGGCCTGGGTAACGACGAAGTGCAAGTGCGTGTGGTCGGCGGCGGTGTCGGTGGTATCACCGAGTCCGACGCCAACCTGGCACTGGCTTCCAACGCTGTACTGTTCGGCTTCAACGTGCGTGCCGATGCCGGCGCTCGCAAGATCGTCGAGCAGGAAGGCCTGGATATGCGTTACTACAACGTGATCTACGACATCATCGAAGACGTCAAGAAAGCGTTGACCGGTATGTTGGGCAGCGACGTGCGGGAGAACATCCTGGGCGTGGCCGAAGTTCGCGACGTGTTCCGTTCGCCGAAGTTTGGCGCCATCGCCGGTTGCATGGTGATCGAGGGTGTCGTTCACCGTAACCGTCCGATCCGTGTACTGCGTGAAGACATCGTGATCTTCGAAGGCGAGCTGGAATCCCTGCGCCGCTTCAAGGATGACGCTTCCGAAGTACGTGCCGGCATGGAGTGCGGTATTGGCGTCAAGAGCTACAACGACGTCAAGGTCGGCGACAAGATCGAAGTCTTCGAGAAGGTCCAGGTTGCTCGCAGCCTCTAACTCGCGCACTTCAAGAGCCGCACCGGGCAGCCGCATGAACATGCACTGCCTGGCTGGCGGACTCTAAACGCAACGCCCGGTCTGGCTTTTGCCAGGCCGGGCGTTTGCCGCTTTCAGACCTCGCGGGTTTCACCGTGGGGCAGTAACAGGTAACAAGACATGGCAAAAGAATACAGCCGTACCCAACGAATCGGCGATCAGATGCAACGCGAGCTGGCCCAGCTGATCCGTCGCGAAGTCAAAGACCCGCGCGTCGGCCTGGTCACCATCACCGCAGTGGAAGTCAGCCGTGACGTCGGTCACGCCAAGATCTTCATCACCGTGATGGGGCAGGACAGCGCCGAAGAAATCGCCCAGAGCATCAAGGTGCTCAACTCGGCCGCCGGCTTCCTGCGTATGCAGCTGGCCCGGGAGATGAAGCTGCGCAGCGTCCCACAGTTGCACTTCCACTACGACGAAAGCGTCGCACGGGGTGCGCATCTGTCGGCACTGATCGAGCGCGCCGTGGCGCAAGACAGCCAGCACCCGGTTGCGGCTGACCCCGAAGACACCAAGGAGTAATCGGTGGCTCAGGTCAAACGTATCCGTCGTAACGTCAGCGGTATCATCCTGCTCGACAAGCCGCTGGGGTTCACCTCCAACGCGGCGTTGCAGAAGGTTCGCTGGCTGCTCAATGCTGAAAAGGCCGGGCACACCGGTAGCCTCGATCCGCTGGCCACCGGCGTGCTGCCGCTGTGCTTTGGCGAGGCGACCAAGTTCTCCCAGTACCTGCTCGATTCCGACAAGGGTTATGAAACCCTGGCGCAACTGGGCAAGACCACCACCACGGCGGATGCCGAAGGTGAGGTTTTGCTGGAACGCCCGGTGACCGTTGGTCAGGCGGATATCGAAGCGGTCTTGCCGGGTTTTCGCGGGCAAATCAGCCAGATACCGCCGATGTACTCCGCTTTGAAGCGTGATGGGCAGCCATTGTATAAACTGGCCCGTGCAGGCGAAGTAGTGGAGCGCGAACCGCGTTCTGTTACTATTGCGCGCTTGGAATTGCTGGCCTTTGACGGTAATACTGCGCGGCTGGCCGTGGATTGCAGCAAGGGCACCTATATCCGGACCCTGGTGGAGGATATCGGCGAGCAGCTCGGCTGTGGCGCGTACGTGGCAGAATTGCGACGGACCCAGGCCGGGCCTTTCACGTTGGCCCAGACGGTCACGCTGGAAGAGCTCGAAGCGGTGCATGCCGAAGGCGGCAACGAAGCGGTCGACCGTTTCCTGATGCCATCGGACAGCGGGTTGCTGGATTGGCCGCTCTTGCAGTTCTCGGAACACAGTGCGTTCTACTGGCTCAACGGCCAGCCGGTACGCGCCCCGGATGCGCCGAAGTTCGGCATGGTCCGGGTACAGGATCACAACGGTCGTTTCATCGGTATCGGTGAAGTGAGCGAAGACGGGCGCATTGCGCCGCGTCGACTGATTCGGTCGGAATGACCGGAACCAGCCTGCGTAACAGCAGGTTGGCGAGTGTGGCTGTTAACAGGCACGGTCACTACTCATTTATAGATACAGGGATTTGTCCCTGGCCTGTTGAAGCTGTTTCCTCGGAACAGTTTCCTGACTAAAAGGATTGCCTCATGGCTCTCGACGTTCAAGAAAAAGCTCAAATCGTAGCTGACTACCAGCAAGCTGTTGGTGACACTGGTTCGCCAGAAGTGCAAGTTGCACTGCTGACCGCCAACATCAACAAACTGCAAGGTCACTTCAAGGCCAACGGTAAGGATCACCACTCCCGTCGTGGTCTGATCCGCATGGTAAACCAGCGTCGTAAGCTGCTGGACTACCTGAAAGGCAAGGACGTGAGCCGTTACAGCGCTCTGATCGCTCGCCTGGGTCTGCGTCGCTAATAAGCGATTGCGCTAGAGGTTGGTGGTCTGTCGTGCGTCAGTGGGTTTCCCGCTGGCGCATGGCAGGCTCCCAGCCTCAAGTTTTATCTGGATACACGTTTTACCCTGGACAGGCGTCGGGCCGATTCCCGTCATTGCCCAAGAATTTCGCAAGAAGACAAGTTCCCCAAGAGCCACAAAGAAGGTAGGACACCGTGAACCCGGTAATCAAAAAATTCCAGTTCGGTCAGTCGACCGTTACCCTCGAGACTGGCCGTATCGCCCGTCAGGCCTCCGGCGCAGTGCTGGTCACCGTTGACGACGACGTCAGCGTATTGGTGACCGTTGTCGGTGCCAAGCAAGCCGATCCAGGCAAGGGCTTTTTCCCTCTGTCTGTCCACTACCAGGAAAAGACTTACGCTGCCGGTAAGATCCCTGGCGGTTTCTTCAAGCGCGAAGGCCGTCCTTCCGAGAAAGAAACCCTGACTTCCCGACTGATCGACCGTCCGATCCGTCCGCTGTTTCCAGAAGGCTTCATGAACGAAGTGCAGGTTGTCTGCACCGTCGTGTCCACCAGCAAGAAAACCGATCCGGACATCGCTGCGATGATCGGTACCTCGGCTGCCCTGGCCATCTCCGGCATTCCTTTCGATGGCCCGATCGGCGCTGCCCGCGTCGCGTTCCACGAAAGCACCGGCTACCTGCTGAACCCGACCTACGAGCAGTTGAAGGCTTCGAGCCTGGACATGGTCGTGGCCGGTACTTCCGAAGCGGTGCTGATGGTTGAATCCGAAGCCAAAGAGCTGACCGAAGACCAGATGCTGGGCGCCGTGCTGTTCGCCCACGACGAGTTCCAGGTGGTGATCAACGCCGTCAAGGAACTGGCTGCCGAAGCCGCCAAGCCAACCTGGACCTGGGCTCCGCAAGCCGAAGCCACCGAGCTGCTGGGCGCGATCCGTGCCGAGTTCGGCGAAGCGATCTCCCAGGCCTACACCATCACCGTCAAGGCCGACCGTTATGCACGCCTGGGCGAGCTGAAAGACCAGGTCGTTGCCAAGCTGTCCGGTGAAGAAGGCCAGCCGTCTTCCGCTGAAGTGAAAGCGGCTTTCGGTGAAATCGAATACCGCACCGTTCGCGAAAACATCGTTAACGGCAAGCCGCGTATCGACGGTCGCGACACCCGCACCGTACGTCCGCTGAACATCGAAGTCGGCGTCCTGCCAAAGACCCACGGTTCGGCACTGTTCACCCGTGGCGAAACCCAGGCCCTGGTCGTTGCCACGCTGGGCACCGCCCGTGACGCGCAACTGCTGGACACCCTGGAAGGCGAAAAGAAAGACCCGTTCATGCTGCACTACAACTTCCCGCCGTTCTCGGTGGGCGAGTGTGGTCGCATGGGTGGCGCCGGTCGCCGCGAAATCGGTCACGGCCGTCTGGCCCGTCGTTCGGTCCAGGCCATGCTGCCAGCCGCTGACGTGTTCCCGTACACCATTCGTGTGGTATCGGAAATCACCGAGTCCAACGGCTCGAGCTCCATGGCTTCGGTCTGCGGCGCTTCCCTGGCCCTGATGGACGCTGGTGTGCCGATGAAGGCACCGGTTGCCGGTATCGCCATGGGTCTGGTGAAAGAAGGCGAGAAATTCGCCGTCCTGACCGACATCCTGGGTGACGAAGACCACCTGGGCGACATGGACTTCAAAGTGGCCGGTACCGCCAAGGGCGTCACCGCACTGCAGATGGACATCAAGATCAAGGGCATCACCGAAGAGATCATGGAAATCGCCCTGGGCCAAGCCCTGGAAGCGCGCCTGAACATCCTCGGCCAGATGAACCAGATCATCGGTCAGTCCCGTACCGAGCTGTCGGAAAATGCTCCGACCATGATCGCGATGAAAATCGACACCGACAAAATCCGTGATGTCATCGGTAAAGGCGGCGCGACCATCCGTGCGATCTGTGAAGAAACCAAGGCTTCGATCGACATCGAAGACGACGGTTCGATCAAGATCTTCGGCGAAACCAAGGAAGCGGCAGAAGCAGCACGCCAGCGCGTCCTGGGGATCACCGCAGAAGCCGAGATCGGCAAGATCTACGTCGGCAAGGTTGAACGCATCGTCGACTTCGGCGCGTTCGTCAACATCCTGCCGGGCAAGGACGGCCTGGTTCACATCTCCATGCTGAGCGATGCTCGCGTCGAGAAAGTGACCGACATCCTGAAAGAAGGCCAGGAAGTGGAAGTGCTGGTACTGGACGTGGACAACCGCGGCCGTATCAAGCTGTCCATCAAGGACGTCGCAGCAGCCAAGGCATCGGGCGTTTAATCACCCCATCGCCTGACCGCTGAACAAGCAAACGCCCCGACTGGTTCGGGGCGTTTTGCTGTGTGACGAAAATCCCTGCCAGGCAGGTTGCCTGGCCACGGGAGACGGTGCTAGTTTTAGCCACCGCCCGTGTAGCTCAGTCGGTAGAGCAGCGCACTCGTAACGCGAAGGTCGCAGGTTCGATTCCTGTCTCGGGCAAGATTTCCCCCTCGTTATTTCACCTTCCTGCTCAGTTCCTCGACCGTGCGTTTGAGCTGGTCCATCTCTCGATCCTGATCGCTGAGTTCCCGTTTCAGGGACGAAATCTCGCTGTTGCTCGAACTCGAACTGGAGCCGCTATTGCGCTTGAGTTCTTCCACTTGCTTGCCAAGGTCGTTCAGGTCGCGTTCCTGTTCCTTGACGGTGCGCTTGAGCTCGTCAATCTCCTTGCTGCTGGAGGTGGAGCTGGAGCCGCTGTTGCGCTTGAGTTCTTCGATCTGGCGGGCTTGCTCGCTGAGGGTGCGCTTTTGGTTTTCCAGTTCGTCAGCATTACTTTTCACGGTTTTCGGCAGGCTTTCCAGGACGCTGGCGCTGACATCGGTCTTGACGAGCTTGTACTTATCGAACTGGTCATAGTGAAGGGCGGGAATGGCATCGTTGTCAGACGGCCCATCGGAGGAGACTTCAACCGCCGCTTGAGTCACGTCAGTCAAGGTCAGGCTACCAAGCAGCAAAGTCGCGGTGACAAGTTGGATCGACGAGCGTTTCGAAAAGCTGCGCATCACTGGGGTTCCTTGTGAAGTGCCGGCATGGCACATGGCTATGACTGGTTATTTTGACAGATGTTCCCAAGCTCCCCTGGTTTCTCGGGCGCATGGTTTTTTTGTGGGATAGATGTAAAGAACCGTGTAAATCGTCGGCAAAACATCCTATATTCGTTGCCTGCATGTGCATCGCCCAGCAGTTTTCAGATGATCCCCGAATGGTTCTGAAGGCCAGATAAACCGGGCTTCACACGGTTTTTTGCGTCAGAGAGATCCTTGATGATCCAGATCCATCTTCCATTCCCCCGATCAACGAGAACGCCATGACTGTTAAAGAATTGACCCAGGAAGCCAGGCACGAAGAAGCGCTGAAGAAGTACGTGCTGGATGCGCCCCAGTTGCTGGAAGAGATCAAGGACTTGTCTGCCGACGATCAAAAGGACCAGATCCAATGGGCGTTCGAGGACGAGGCTGAAGCCCAGGGGCTGCAACCCTGGGAGTTGACGCTCAAGTACACCAGCACGCCTGAGGAGTTCGAGGTGCAGCGCCTTGCGTTGCACAAGGAAGCGGCCGAGGTGCTGGGTGTGGAATGGGATGAGTACTGCGAGATGAACAATCTGGTGGTCTGAAAAAAACGCCAGCCTTTCAAGGCTGGCGTTTTTCGTTGTCAGAGGCTCAAGCGCATCGACAGGTCCACTGCCTTCACATCCTTGGTCATCGCGCCGATCGAGATGTAGTCCACCCCGGTCTCGGCAATCGGGCGCAACGTGCTTTCGTTGATCCCGCCGCTGGCCTCCAGCTTCGCCTTGCCGCCATTGAGGCGCACAGCCTCACGCATGTCGTCCAGGCTCAGTTCGTCGAGCATGATGATGTCGGCGTTGGCCGCCAGCGCTTCGTTCAACTCCGCCAGGCTTTCCACTTCGATTTCCACCGGTTTGCCCGGTGCGATCTTGTGGGCGGCCGCGATGGCCTGGGCGATCCCGCCGCAGGCGGCGATGTGGTTTTCCTTGATCAGGAAAGCGTCGTACAGGCCGATGCGGTGGTTATGGCAGCCACCGCAGGTGACCGCGTACTTCTGGGCCAGGCGCAGGCCGGGCAGGGTCTTGCGGGTGTCCAGCAGCTTGACCTGGGTCCCGGCGACAAAGTCGGCCAGGTAACGGGCCCGCGTGGCGACGCCCGAGAGCATTTGCAGGAAGTTCAGGGCGCTGCGTTCGCCGGTCAGCAGCGAGCGGG
This sequence comes from Pseudomonas sp. FW305-28, assembly GCF_017351395.1. NCBI lineage: Bacteria > Pseudomonadati > Pseudomonadota > Gammaproteobacteria > Pseudomonadales > Pseudomonadaceae > Pseudomonas > Pseudomonas sp. FW305-28. Next base: position 14,308 of record NZ_JACNDD010000007.1, on the reverse strand, counting down.
CCGGGCCCTCCAGGTGGAACAGCGCCTGATCGGGGCTGACCCGGTCGCCGTCGTGCACTTGCCAATGCACCGCGACACGCGGATCCAGTTGCCGGAACACGGCATCGACCCAGGCCGTGCCGCTGATGATCGCCGCGTCGCGGGTGATGATGGTGGCCTTGGCCAGGCGTTCGGCGGGGATCAGTTGCGCGGTGATGTCGCCGCTGCCGATGTCTTCAAGCAACGCACGGCGCACGTTGGCTTCGATTTCGGCGGTCAGATCGGCGAGGCGTAGATTCGGCATAACGGGCTCCACAAACAAAGTGGCCCGATTATAGGGTGTCGAAACCTGCATTTGGTCGCGTCCTCGCAACATTTCCTCATTTTCCCGGTCACTTATTGCGCCGTATTTCGAGCTGGATCACAGAGTCTGCTGGTACGACAGGGTTGTTTTACCTGATAATCCGCCTTTCGATTGACGTCATAGCTTTGACGTTGCGAGCCGAAAACCGTTTCAGGAGGCCAGGATGCACAACGACGGGAATGTAGTGCCTTTACACAAGGTGCCTACCGATCAGGCGAATCGCTCGCCGCTCGCCCGCCTGCCTGTGATTCTGCTTCAGGTTCGCGACAAGGCCGCCCAACAGTTGCGCCTGGGCTTGCAGGGGCTGTTCGATAACGCCGACGACACCTTGTTTGAAATGGCCGACCGGGCGCGCGACGACGTCGAGCAGAACCTGTACTTCGAGGCCATGCGGGACCTGCGCCTGAAGCGCAAAAGCATCGAGCGGGAATTCATCGAGCAGTTTTTCGAGACCTTCGTCAGCCTGGCCCAGTACGACCTGACCCACGCCAGCTTGGCGCCCGCCCTGGCGCCGGACGGCCAGACCCAGCGCTCCCACGATGAGCTGGAACGTCATCTGGCGGTCGAGGCCATGGTCACTCGGGTGCTCAGGCGCGATGGCGTGTCGCTGGAGCAACTGACGGCCCGGCTCGGTGTGCTGTTGGACCGACCGCTGGCCAACCAGTACAACCCCCTGAGCCCGGCACTGCTGTGCGAGAAGTTCCTGCAGGCCGGGCGTAACCTGGGCGTGGGCATCAAGGTCAAGCTGATCCTGCTCAAGCTCTTCGAGCGTTATGTGCTCAGCGAGTGCGACCAGCTCTATACCGAGGCCAATCAGTTGCTGGCCGCCACGGGCATCTTGCCGGAGCTCAAGGTGACCCCGGCGCGCCGGGCGTCGGATCGTTCCGAGGATAACCCCAGGCCCAGCGCCGAAATCGCTGCCAAGCCCAGCGATGCCGAGGTCGACGACAGCGTGCAGGAAGTGTTCACCGCCTTGCAGAAGCTGTTGATGCAAGTGCGTGGCAGTGTGGCGCCGACCCTGGAAGCCAGCGCGTCGCCCCAGCCGATCTCGACCCGTGACCTGCTGCGGTTGCTCTCGCATTTGCAGCAGTACGTCCCAGCGCCTGCCGTGCAGGATGAATTCGACCTGCGTAGCCAGCTCGAACAACTGTTGACCCGGGTCAGCGTCAGGAGTGGCAAGTCCCGGGTGGTCGAAGGCGCCGATGAGGACGTGATCAATCTGATCTCGATGATGTTCGAATTCATCCTCGACGACCATAACCTCCCGGACTCCTTCAAGGCCCTGATCGGTCGCCTGCAGATCCCGATGCTCAAGGTCGCGGTGCAGGACAAGAGCTTCTTCAGCCGCGGCAATCATCCGGCCCGGCGGCTGCTGAACGAAATCGCCGCCGCTGCCATGGGCTGGGGCGATTGCGACGACCATCAGCGCGACAGCCTGTATTTGCGCATCGAACAAGTCGTGCAGCGCTTGTTGAATGATTTCGTCGATGACCCGGCGATTTTCTCCGAGCTGCTGGCCGATTTCCTGGCCTTCACCAGTGACGAGCGGCGCCGCAGCGAGTTGCTTGAGCAGCGTATCCGTGACGCCGAAGAGGGCCGGGCCAAGGCCGAACTGGCGCGACAGCGCGTCGAAGGGGCGCTGAACCAGGTGATGCTGGGCAAAGTCTTGCCGCAATCGGTGGTGGAGTTCGTGCAACACGCCTGGAGCCAGGTGTTGCTGCTGACCTGCTTCAAGCACGGCAAGTATTCCGCCGAGTGGCAGGCCGACGTCCTGACCCTGGAGCAATTGATCTGGAGCGTCCAGCCTCACGACGAGCCCGACGCTGGCCTGCGTTTGCTGGCAATGGTGCCCGAGTTGCTCAAGGCCCTGCGTGACGGCCTGAGCCGTTCGGCGTTCGACCCGTTCGCCACCAGCGAGTTTTTCAGTGAGCTGGAAGTCCTGCATGTGCAGGCGCTCGAACGCACGGGCCAGGCAACGGAACAGGCCCCGCCGTTCGATTCGCCGGCGATGGTCGAGGTGCTGGAAAAAATCGTCCTGCGCCCTCCGCAAAAAACGGCGGTGGAGAGCGTGGCGGTGCATTTGCCGGCGGATGATGTCGGCCTGCTGCAAGTCGATCAGTTGCACCTGGGGAGCTGGGTCGAGTTCCAGGAGGACGATGACAATACCCTGCGTTGCAAACTGGCGGCGATCATCGAGGCCACGGGCAAATACGTCTTCGTCAATCGCACCGGCCTCAAGGTGCTGGAGCACAGCCGCACCAGCCTGGCCCTGGAGTTTCGTCGCGGCGCGGCGCGGCTGTTGGACGACACCCTGTTGTTCGATCGGGCGCTGGAGTCGGTGCTGGGCAATCTGCGCCAGCTCAATCGCGGCAAGTGATCGCGCAGTCCGGTCCGATCACGGCATACTGACGGCATTCACCGTCGTCACCGAAGGAACCTGTATGCAGTTGGACTCCGCGAGCGGTTGGTGCGAGGGGGTGCGTCATTGCCCATCGCCCAACTTCAATGGGCGCCCCGAGGGCGAAATCTCCCTGCTGGTGATCCACAACATCAGCCTGCCCCCGGCACAATTCGCCACCGGCAAGGTGCAGGAATTCTTCCAGAATCGTCTGGATGTCACGGAACATCCCTACTTTGCCGGTATCGCCGACCTGCGGGTTTCTGCGCATTTTCTGATCGAGCGTGACGGCGCCGTGACCCAATTTGTCTCTTGTCTGGACCGTGCGTGGCATGCGGGCGTCTCGTGCTTCGAGGGGCGCGAGACCTGTAACGATTTTTCCCTGGGCATCGAGCTTGAGGGCACGGATGATCTGCCGTTCACCGACGCGCAATATGTCGCATTGGTGGACCTGACCCGGCAGTTGCAAGCGGCGTTCAGGGCGATCACTGTGCAGCGTATCTGCGGGCACAGCGACATCGCACCGGGGCGCAAGACCGATCCGGGACCGGCATTCGACTGGGTGCGCTATCGCGCGGCCCTGACAGAAGGGGAAGGACAATGAGTTTTCTGGTGTTGCTGCTGGCCGTCTGGATCGAGAAATTCTCGGCCTTGCGCCAGCGGGTCCAGCGCGACGGTGGTTGGCTGCTCGAGCTGAACAAGCTCGAGGCGAGCCCACGGTGGGTCAACCGACCCTGGCTGGTGCTGACGGTAATGGTCCTGCTGCCGGTGGCCCTGCTGGCGCTGCTTTTGTGGGTGCTGGAGCCAGTGGCCTATGGTCTGCTGGCGCTGCCGGTGCATTTGCTGGTGGTGATTTACAGCCTGGGGCGCGGCGATCTGCTGGCTGCCCTCGGGCCGTTTCGTGACGCCTGGCGTCGGGAGGACCTGCAAGCGGCAGCCCATGTGGCCAAGCGCGACCTGGACATTGAGGCCGATGACGGTGAGCAATTGCTGGAGCGGGTCCAGGGGCATTTGTTGTGGCAGGCCTACCAGAGCTTTTTCGCGGTGATTTTCTGGTACTTCCTGTTGGGCCCGGTCGCGGCCTTGAGCTATCGACTGCTGGCGCTGGCCGCCGAGCACAGCCAGAACCCCGGCGTGGCCGAGCGGGCCGCGCAAATGCGCCATGCCTTCGACTGGGTGCCGGTGCGGTTGCTGGCGGCAAGCTTCGCCCTGGTGGGCAATTTTGTCGCGGTCAGCCGGGTCATGCTGCATGAGTTGTTGAACTGGAACATCAGCGCCGCCGATCTCATCGACAAGGTCGGCCTGGTGGCTGGCGAAATCCCCAAGCCCGTCGCCGGGCCGGATGGCATCAATAGCCTGGACCGCCTGTGGGAATTGCTGCTGCGTGCGGCGGTGCTCTGGTATGCCGGGTTTGCGTTGTGGACGGTGTTGGCCTGATCAACGTAAGCAGGGTTGTGGCCAGGCGCTTTTGTGGCGAGGGGGCTTGCTCCCGCTCGGTTGCGCAGCAACCGCAAACCTGGGCAAGCGATTTTCCTGAAGGCACTCGGGGGCCCGCTTCGCAGGCCAGCGGGAGCAAGCTCCCTCGCCACAAGGGATTGAGCCACGACCAGGCTCGTTAACCTTAAGTTACAAATCTCCCCGCCGATTTAGGCTATACAGGGACAGCGCCCGAATAGTGGCTTTCTGCTGTCTCCGTGCGCGAGCTCATAACAATAAGAACACTACCGGGAGGCTTCCTTGTGAAAAGTTTGCTCTGGCCCGCCGTCGCGCTGATGAACCGCCTGAGCTTCGGCATGAAGTTCAGCCTGATCAGCGTGCTGTTCCTGCTACCCATGCTGGTGACCAACTTCTTTCTGGTGCGTGATTCCTATCGGGAATTCCAGGGCACCCAAGTGGAGCTGCAAAGCCTCGACCTGCTGGGCAGCAGCCTGGCCCTGCGCCGGGACCTGGAAACCCTCAACAACCTGGTGCAGATCAACGCCAGCCTGGGCCAGTCCGGCAAGGCTGGTGATGTCGAAGCGAAGATCGGCAGCCTGGAACAACAGGTCCTCACGCGCCTGCAAGGCATGACCGCCATGGCCATCGAGCCCGAGCAGGTCAGTGCCTTCGAGGCCAAGCGCGATGAGATGATCGCTGCTTTCAAGGCCCAGCAGGCGGAAAACTCCCTGCAGAGCAAAAGTGCGCTGATCGGCAAGTTGCTCAACAGCGCCCAGATGTTCAGCCAGATCATCGCCAGCCAGGCGGGGCTGAGCCGCGACAACCAGAGCGACATCCGCCAACTCAGCGAACTGATCATCGGTACCACCCCCAAGGTCACCCAGATCCTCGGCGATGGCCGGGCGCTGGGCGCGTCCTCGTTGGGGCTGGGGTTTCTCAATTCGGCATCGAGCACCCGCTTCGACGAGTTGCTGGCGCAGATCGAAAAGCTCCAGGGCGAGTACGACCTGAAACTGCAGGACGCCCTCGGCTCCAGCGTGGCTGCCGGGCAAACCCTTGGCGCTCAGGCCGACGGTAGCAAGAGCAGCCTCAAGAAAGCGTCGGAGCTGATCGAGGAGCAAGTGGTGATGGCCGACACCCTCGATGCACCGTGGCCGGCGTTCTTCGAGCAGGTCAGCGGCCTGATGGAGCAGACGTATCGGCTGAACGAAGCGACCCAGGGTTTTCTCGGTGTGCAGTTGCAGCAGCGGCTTGAGCAGAATCGTAGCCATATGGTGCTGCAAGCCGTGGCGCTGGTGGCGGTGTTCCTGTTGATTTTTTACCTGTACGCCGGCTTCTACGCGTCGACCCGCACCACGCTCCAGCACTTGGGCCAGATGATGGACAAAGTGGCGGCGGGGGACATGACGGTCAATTTCGTGGCGCGCAGCAAGGATGAACTGGGCGAATTGGGTGAAGTGTTCAACGGTACGGTGGCGAAGATCCATGACCTGATCGAACAGGTCGGCCGCACCGTCGCGGAAGTCGAACGCCAGGCCGGGCAGGTGGAAACGGTATCGGCCCAGAGCAACCAGGCCGTCGCCGGCCAGCGCAGCCAGATCGAACTGGTGGCCACGGCGATGAACCAGATGTCGGCCACGGCCCAGGAAGTGGCCCGCAGTGCCGCCGCTGCCGTGAGCAGTGCCCACAGCGTGAACGACGAGACCCTCAGCGGGCGCGTGCTGGTGGAGTCGCAGCAGGGCAGCATCGCCCGCTTGGCCAGTGAGATCGATCAGTCGGTGCAGGTGATCAACCAACTGGCGACCGACAGCCAGGCCATCAGCCGCGTGCTGGATGTGATCAAGAGCATCGCCGAGCAGACCAATCTGCTGGCCCTCAATGCCGCCATCGAAGCCGCCCGTGCCGGTGAACAGGGTCGGGGGTTTGCGGTGGTGGCCGATGAAGTGCGGACCCTGGCCAAGCGGACCCAGCAATCGACCGAAGAAATCGAAGCGATGATCACCCGCCTGCACGGCGGTGTTGGTGCCGCCGTCAAGGCGATGGGCACCAGTCATGAGATGGCCAGCGGCACGGTCGGTCAATCGGAACAGGTCCAACAGGCCCTGGACAATATCCTCGGTGCGGTCGGCATGATCGTCGACCAGAACCAGCAGATCGCCGCCGCCGTGGAGCAGCAGACGGCCGTGGCCCATGACATCGACCAGAACATCGTCGAGATCAACCGCGCCGGCGAACGCACGGCCGAAGGCGCGCACCAGACCGAAAACGCCAGCCGTGAGCTGTCTGCCCAGGTGGTGCAGCTCAAGCAACTGATCAATGCGTTTCGGGTGTAGACCATTGTGGGAGCGAGCTTGCTCGCGATAGCGGAGTGTCAGGCAAGCTGTTTTTCGACTGATACACCGCTATCGCGAGCAAGCTCGCTCCCACAGGGTTTTTACCAGTTGAACAAATCGCGGGCGTTGGCGGTGCTGGCCTCGGCCAGTCGCTCGGGCGTCACCGCCATGATCCCGGCCAGTGCCTCGCAAATCGCCGGCAAGTGCGCCGGGCTGTTGCGCTGCCCCGGGAACATCGCCGGGGCCATGTCCGGTGAGTCGGTTTCCAGCACCACCGCATCCAGCGGCAGTTTCGCCAGCACCCGGTGCATGCGCAGGGCCTGAGGCCAGGTCGCCGCACCGCCGAGGCCGAGCTTGAAACCGAGCTTGAGGTATTCGCGGGCCTCTTCAAAACTGCCGGCGAAGGCATGGATGATCCCCGCCCGGGTGGGGCTGATGCGCTTGAGGGTCGCGATCACGGCGGCATGGCTGCGGCGCACGTGGATCAGTGCCGGCAGTTCGAACTCCACGGCCAGTTCCAACTGCGCTTCGAACAGCGCTTGTTGGCGGTCACGGTCCAGGGTCTCGATGTAATAGTCCAGGCCGATCTCGCCCACTGCACACAATTGCCGGTGCCCGGCCAGGCGGCTCAGCCAGTCGCGCAACAGCGCCACGTCGTCGGGTCGATGCTGGTCGAGGTACACCGGGTGCAGGCCCAGGGCGGCATGCAGGTCCGGGTCGCTTTGCACCAGGTCCCAGACCCGCTGCCAGTTGTCCCGGTACACGCCCAGCACCACCATTTGCCGCACGCCCAAGGCGCGGCTTTCGGCCAGCAGCGCCGGGCGGTCCGCGTCAAAGTCCGGGAAGTCCAGGTGGGTGTGGGTGTCGATCAACTCCATGCATCAATCCTGAGAAAACGTCAGCCCTGGTGGATCCGCTGCTTGAACGTCCGCGCGATGGCCTGCACGCCAGGCTGGTAGTCATCGTTTTCGATGGCCGCCAGGGCCAGTTCCAGGGCCTTGTCGGCGATCAGCTGATGTTGTTGGGACATGGCATTGACCGGCAGCGGCAGGAAATCCAGCAACTGCGTGTCACCAAACGTGCCCAGGCGTAATGGCCGCGACTTGAGCGGGAAATCATGCAGGGCGTCGAACACCCCTTGCAGCAGCACATAGGACGTCGTGATCAATGCATCAGGCAGATGCCCCAGGCGCGCGAGCATTTCATCCATCAACTGCCGGCCGCATTCACGGCTGAACGACTCGCCATGCTCGATCAACACCTGGCCCTCGAACCCGGCCAAGGCTTCGCGAAAACCTGCGGCCCGTTCCTGGCTGATGCTCAATTCGGGACGGGCGCCGATCAAGGCGATTTGCCGAGGGTGGGTCTCCAGCAGGCTGCGCGTCAGGTGCAGGCTGGCCTGGCGGTCGTCGCTGATTACCGAGCAGAAATGCGCCGGTTCCATCACCCGGTCGATGGCGATGATCGGTATGCCCTTGGCCTGCAACTGCTGGTAGCTGTCGTCGCCGGCCGGCAGGCAGCTGGCGACGATCAGCGCATCGCAGCGCCGGGCGCGGAACAGTTGCAACAGTTGCCGTTCACTGTCGGGTGCATCGTCGGAGCTGGCGATCAGCAACTGATAGCCCCGTGCCCGTGCGCCTTGTTCCAGCAACTTGGCGATGCGTGCGTAACTGGGGTTTTCCAGGTCTGGCAGGATGAAGCCCAGGGTGCGGGTGTGCCGGCTGCGCAGCCCGGCGGCCTGGGGGTTGGGCGTGAAGCCGTGTTCCTCGACCACCGCCCGCACCCGTTCGACGGTGGCGCTGCTGATGCGTTGCTGTTCGGCCTTGCCATTGATGACATAGCTGGCGGTGGTTACAGACACACCGGCCAATTGAGCAATATCACTGAGTTTCAACCCGGTTTTCCTTGTTTTTTCGAGTTAGCCCCGAGGATAAGGGCCATCCTACCCGATTCAAGCTGACGGTTACCGTCCAAGCGCTTACGACAAGTTGCACTTCAACGATGAGAGATTATCGAGTAACGTGCCAATCTTTCTAGATTAAACGTTTCAGCAAGCGTATTTTCAAGGCTAGCAGGATTTTTGGCCGTGCTGCCGCGATACCGCCAAAAGCCGTCCTGTAACGCTAAGCTGATTCATTCAAAACAATACCTGGCGCCAACCGGACGCCAAAAAGGAGAAAGCATGCTCGAGCTCACTCTAGAGCAGATATCCATGGCGCAGACGGCTGTGGATAAAGACGCTGCACTGCAACTGCTCGCCGACAAACTGGTGGCCGATGGTCTGGTAGCCGAGGGTTACCTCGCTGGCTTGCAGGCCCGTGAAGCCCAGGGTTCGACCTTTCTTGGCCAAGGTATTGCCATCCCCCACGGCACCCCGCAGACCCGCGACCTGGTCTACTCCACCGGCGTGCGCCTGCTGCAATTCCCCGAAGGCGTGGACTGGGGCGATGGTCAGATTGTCTACCTGGCCATCGGCATCGCCGCCAAGTCCGACGAACACCTGCGCCTGCTGCAACTGCTGACCCGCGCCCTCGGCGAGACGGACCTGGGCCAGGCCTTGCGCCGCGCCGGTTCTGCCGAAGCGCTGCTGAAGCTGCTGCAAGGCGCGCCGCAGGAACTGGCCCTGGATGCCCAGATGATCGGCCTCGGTGTGTCGGCTGACGATTTTGAAGAACTGGTATGGCGCGGTGCCCGCCTGTTGCGCCAGGCCGACTGCGTGAGCAACGGCTTTGCCGGTGTGTTGCAGCAAGTCGATGCGCTGCCCCTGGGCGATGGCTTGTGGTGGTTGCACAGCGAGCAGACCGTCAAGCGCCCGGGCCTGGCGTTCGTCACCCCGGACAAACCCATCCGTTACCTGGGCCAACCGCTGAGCGGACTGTTCTGCCTCGCCAGCCTCGGCGAGGCCCACCAGGCCTTGCTGGAAAGGCTCTGTGCCTTGCTGATCGAGGGCCGCGGCCACGAATTGGGCCGCGCCACCAGCAGCCGCAAGGTGTTGGAAGTGCTCGGCGGCGAATTGCCCGCCGACTGGCCCAGCGCGCGCATCGGCCTGGCCAACGCCCATGGCCTGCATGCACGCCCGGCGAAGATCCTCGCCCAGTTGGCGAAAAGCTTCGACGGCGAAATCCGTGTGCGCATTGTCGACGGCCAGGACAGCGCCGTGTCGGCCAAGAGCTTGAGCAAACTGCTGAGCCTGGGCGCCCGTCGCGGCCAGGTCTTGGAGTTCATCGCCGAACCGAGCATTGCCAACGACGCGTTGCCGGCACTGCTGGCCGCCATCGAAGAAGGCCTGGGCGAAGAGGTCGAACCGCTGCCGCCACCGAGTGCACCACGGGAAACCGTGATGGCCGAGGTCGCGACCGTCATGCTGGCGCCCGAATCCGGCAGCCTGATCCAGGCCGTCGCCGCCGCCCCGGGCATCGCCATCGGCCCGGCTCACATCCAGGTATTGCAGGCCATCGACTATCCGCTGCGCGGTGAATCGGCGGCCATCGAGCGCGAGCGCCTGCAGAACGCCTTGAACCAGGTGCGCAGTGATATCCAAGGCCTGATCGAACGCGCCAAGGCCAAGGCCATCCGCGAAATCTTCATCACCCACCAGGAAATGCTCGACGACCCGGAACTGACCGACGAAGTCGATACCCGCTTGAAGCTGGGCGAGAGTGCGCAAGCGGCGTGGATGGGGGTGATCGAAGCCGCCGCCAAAGAGCAGGAAGCCTTGCAGGATGCCTTGCTGGCCGAACGGGCCGCCGATCTGCGAGACGTCGGCCGTCGGGTGCTGGCGCAACTGTGTGGCGTCGAAACCCCTAACGAGCCCGATCAACCCTACATCCTGGTGATGGACGAAGTCGGCCCGTCCGACGTGGCCCGCCTGGACCCGACCCGTGTGGCGGGGATTCTCACCGCCCGTGGCGGCGCCACCGCCCACAGCGCCATCGTCGCCCGCGCCCTGGGCATTCCGGCGCTGGTGGGCGCTGGTGCGGCGGTATTGTTGCTGGCGCCGGGTACGTCCTTGCTGCTGGATGGCCAGCGCGGTCGCCTGCACGTCGACCCTGACGCCGCTACGTTGCAGCGCGCCAAGGAAGAGCGCGATACCCGCGAACAGCGTCTCAAGGTCGCGGCCGAGCAGCGCCACGAACCGGCGCTGACCCGTGACGGGCATGCCGTGGAAGTGTTCGCCAATATTGGTGAAAGCGCCGGCGTCGCCAGCGCGGTGGAGCAGGGCGCCGAAGGCATTGGCCTGTTGCGCACCGAACTGATTTTCATGGCCCACAGCCAGGCGCCGGACGAAGCGACCCAGGAAGCCGAATACCGCAAGGTGCTCGATGGCCTGGCCGGGCGGCCGCTGGTGGTGCGTACCCTCGATGTGGGCGGCGACAAGCCGCTGCCGTACTGGCCGATCGCGAAAGAAGAAAACCCGTTCCTCGGCGTGCGGGGCATTCGCCTGACTTTGCAGCGCCCGCAAGTCATGGAAGCGCAATTGCGGGCCTTGCTGCGCTCGGCGGACAGCCGTCCACTGCGGATCATGTTCCCGATGGTGGGCAGCGTCGATGAGTGGCGCCAGGCCCGGGCCATGACCGAGCGTCTGCGCCTGGAAATCCCGGTGGCGGATCTGCAACTGGGGATCATGATCGAAGTGCCGTCCGCCGCGTTGCTCGCGCCCGTGCTGGCCAAGGAAGTCGACTTCTTCAGCGTCGGCACCAATGACCTGACGCAATACACCCTGGCCATCGACCGGGGGCATCCGACCCTTTCGGCCCAGGCCGATGGCTTGCACCCGGCGGTGCTGCAACTGATCGACATCACCGTGCGCGCCGCCCATGCCCATGGCAAATGGGTCGGTGTGTGTGGCGAATTGGCGGCCGATCCGCTGGCGGTGCCGGTGCTGGTGGGCCTGGGCGTGGACGAGCTGAGTGTCTCGGCCCGTAGCATTGCCGAGGTCAAGGCGCGGGTTCGCGAACTGAGCCTGGCGCAAGTACAAAACCTGGCCCAAGCGGCCTTGGCCGTGGGCAGCGCCGATGACGTGCGCGCATTAGTGGAGGCGCTGTAATGGCGAAGATTCTAACCCTGACCCTCAACCCGGCGCTCGACCTCACGGTAGAGTTGGCGCGCCTGGAGCCGGGCCAGGTCAACCGCAGCGACGCCATGCATGCCCACGCCGCAGGCAAGGGCGTGAACGTGGCCCAGGTGTTGGCCGATCTGGGTCATACGCTGACGGTCAGTGGCTTTCTGGGTGAAGACAATGCCCAGGTGTTCGAGACGCTGTTCGCCCAACGGGGTTTTGTCGACGCCTTTATCCGTGTCCCCGGCGAGACCCGCAGCAATATCAAGCTGGCCGAGCAGGACGGTCGCATCACTGACCTCAACGGGCCGGGCCCGGTGGTCGATGCCGCCGCACAGCAGGCCTTGCTGGCGCGGCTGGAACAGATCGCCCCCGGCCACGACGTGGTCGTGGTGGCGGGCAGCTTGCCCCGGGGCGTCAGTCCGCAGTGGTTGCAGGCATTGATCGCACGCTTGAAGACACTCGGCCTGCACGTGGCCCTCGACACCAGTGGCGAAGCCTTGCGCGTTGCCCTGGCGGCGGGGCCGTGGCTGATCAAGCCGAACACCGAGGAACTGGCCGATGCGCTGGGGTGCGAGGTGGTGAGCGAAGCAGCTCAGGCGCAAGCGGCGCAGCGCCTGCATGCCCAGGGTATCGAGCATGTGGTGATTTCCCACGGTGCCGATGGCGTGAACTGGTTCAGTGTCGGTGCAGCGCTGCATGCCTCGCCGCCCAAGGTCAGCGTCGCCAGCACCGTGGGCGCCGGGGACTCGCTGCTGGCGGGCATGCTCCATGGCCTGCTCAGCGCCGACACCCCGGAACAGATACTGCGCACTGCCACGGCCATCGCCGCCATGGCGGTCACGCAGATCGGTTTTGGCATCCACGACACCGCGTTGCTGGCGTCGCTTGAACAGGGCGTGCGCGTGCGCCCCCTGACAGAACAATAAGAGGGTTCGCAAGAATGAAACTAGCCATTGTGACGGCCTGCCCGAACGGCATGGTTACCAGTGTGTTGTGCGCCCGCCTGCTGGACGCCGCGGCGCAGCGCCAGGGTTGGAGCACCAGCGTCGAGGTCCATGACGCGGCCCATCCGGAACGCCAGTTGTCGGCGGCGACCCTCGAAGCGGCGGAGTGGGTGTTGCTGGTCGCCAGCGGCCCGGTGGACCTGTCGCGGTTCGTCGGCAAGCGGGTTTTCCGCAGCACACCGGCCCTGGCCCTCCAGGACGTTGATGCGGTGCTGCGTCGTGGCGCCGTAGAGGCTGAGGTTCTGGGCGAGGCAGACGCGTTCGCGCAAGCGCCGGCGGCGTCGGCCGAGCGTGCCCCGCGTCTGGTCGCCATCACCGCATGCCCAACAGGTGTTGCCCACACCTTCATGGCCGCCGAGGCCTTGCAGCAGGCGGCGACGAAGCTTGGCTATGACCTGCAAGTGGAAACCCAGGGTTCGGTGGGGGCGCGCAACCCGTTGAGCGCCGAGGCCATCGCCGAAGCGGACGTGGTGCTGCTGGCGACCGACATTGAAGTCGCCACCGAGCGGTTTGCCGGCAAGAAGATCTACCGTTGCGGCACGGGCATCGCCTTGAAACAGGCCGAAGCGACGCTGAACAAAGCGCTGGTCGAAGCTCGCCAGGAAAGTGCGTCGAGCGGCGCGAGCGCCCCGGCCAAGTCGGAGAAGACCGGCGCCTACAAGCATCTGCTGACGGGCGTGTCGTTCATGCTGCCGATGGTGGTGGCCGGTGGTTTGATGATCGCCTTGTCGTTCGTGTTCGGCATCGAGGCCTTCAAGGAGCCTGGAACCCTGGCGGCCGCGCTGATGCAGATCGGCGGCGAGACCGCGTTCAAGTTGATGGTGCCGTTGCTGGCCGGCTACATCGCCTATTCCATCGCCGACCGGCCAGGCCTGGCGCCCGGCATGATCGGCGGGATGCTGGCGAGTACCCTGGGCGCCGGCTTCATTGGCGGGATCATCGCCGGTTTCCTGGCCGGTTACGCGGCCAAGGCGATCAGCCGCTACGCGCGTTTGCCCCAGAGCCTGGAAGCGCTCAAGCCGATCCTGATCATCCCGCTGCTGGCGAGCCTGTTCACCGGCCTGGTGATGATCTACATCGTCGGCAAACCGGTGGCGGGCATGCTCGAAGCCCTGACCCACTTCCTCGACAGCATGGGCACCACCAATGCGATTCTGCTGGGCGTGCTGCTGGGGGCGATGATGTGCGTCGACCTCGGCGGGCCGATCAACAAGGCCGCCTATGCGTTTTCGGTGGGGCTGCTGGCTTCGCAGAGTTATGCACCGATGGCCGCGGCCATGGCTGCCGGCATGGTGCCGCCCATTGGCCTGGGCATCGCCACGTTTATCGCCCGACGCAAATTTGCCCAGACCGAGCGCGAGGCCGGTAAAGCGGCACTGGTGCTGGGACTGTGCTTCATCTCCGAAGGCGCGATCCCGTTCGCGGCCAAGGATCCGCTGCGGGTGATCCCGGCGAGCATCGCCGGCGGTGCGCTGACCGGTGCGCTGTCGATGTACTTCGGCTGCAAGCTCATGGCCCCCCACGGCGGCCTGTTCGTGATGCTGATCCCCAACGCCATCAACCATGCGTTGTTGTACTTGCTGGCGATCGTGGCGGGGAGCCTGCTGACGGCAGTGGCATACGCGCTGCTCAAGCGGCCTGAGGTGGTGGAGATGGCGTTGGAGCCGGCCAAGGCCTGATCGCTTCTTTGAAGCAATGAAATCCCTCTGTGGGAGCGAGCTTGCTCGCGAT
>NZ_JACNDD010000069.1:0-34767 GCF_017351395.1 Pseudomonas sp. FW305-28 | reverse complement strand
AAGCGGCCATGACCGACAACGCTTTCTCCCAGGCCGAACGCGATGCGGTCTACCGCGCCATCGCCGAGCGCCGCGACATGCGCCATTTCAGCGGCGGCACGGTAGAGCCGGCCCTGTTGCGCCGTCTGCTGGAAGCCGCGCACCAGGCCCCCAGCGTCGGCCTGATGCAACCGTGGCGATTCATCCGCATCAGCGACCGCGCCTTGCGTGGGCAGATCCGCCAACTGGTGGAACAAGAACGCATTCGCACCGCCGAAGCCCTGGGCGAGCGCAGCGATGAATTCATGAAGCTCAAGGTCGAAGGCATCGATGATTGCGCCGAAGTGCTGGTGGCGGCGTTGATGGAGGATCGCGAGCGGCACATCTTCGGTCGTCGGACCTTGCCGGAAATGGACCTGGCCTCGCTGTCCTGCGCCATCCAGAACCTGTGGCTGGCCTCCCGCGCCGAAGGGCTGGGGATGGGCTGGGTGTCATTGTTCGAACCTCAGGCCCTGGCCGACCTGCTGGGCCTGCCCGCCGGGGCCAAGCCGCTGGCGATCCTTTGCCTGGGCCCGGTCGAAGGGTTTTACCCAGCGCCGATGCTCGCCCTGGAAGGTTGGGCGCAACCGCGTCCGCTCAATGAACTGCTGTATGAAAACCGTTGGGGAGTGAGCCCATGAGCGTGGCGTTGCTCAGTGCCGCTGCGGTGGCGCTGGATGCGCTGTTGGGCGAGCCTCGGCGCTGGCATCCGTTGGTGGCGTTCGGCGGCTTTGCCGATCGCATCGAACAGCGTTTCAACTCAGGCGGACGTGGCTGGCGCAGCCACGGGGTGACGGCTTGGGTGATGGCCGTGGTGCCGTTGACCTTGCTCGCCACGGCCCTGTCCTGGGCGCCGATGGTGGGCTGGTTGGTGGATATCCTGGCGTTGTACTGTGCCCTCGGCCTGCGCAGCCTCGGCGAGCATGTCGAACCGGTGGCGCGGGCACTGCGCAGCGGTGATCTGGAGCAGGCGCGCCAGCGCGTCGGCTACCTAGTCAGTCGCGAGACGGCTGAACTGGACGAAACCGCCGTGGCCCGCGCCGCCACCGAGTCGGTGCTGGAAAACGGCAGCGACGCGGTGTTCGCCGCGTTGTTCTGGTTCGCCGTGGCCGGCGCGCCCGGGGTGGTGCTGTACCGCCTGAGCAATACCCTCGACGCCATGTGGGGCTATCGCAACGAACGCTTCGAGCGCTTCGGCTGGGCAGCGGCCAAGATCGACGATGTGCTCAACTACATTCCGGCGCGCCTGGTGGCGTTGACCTACGCGCTGCTCGGCCAGACCCGCCTGGCGTTCAAGTGCTGGCGCAGCCAGGGCCCGACCTGGGATAGCCCCAACGCCGGGCCGGTGATGGCCGCCGGGGCCGGAGCGCTCGGTGTCGAGTTGGGCGGGGCGGCGGTTTACCACGGCGAACTGCACCAACGTCCGCCCTTGGGCGAAGGCGTACCGGCGAGTGCCGATTCCATTGATCGCGGCTGGCAATTGGTCCAGCGCGGGGTATGGTTGTGGTTGCTGATTCTCTGCCTGGGAGCTGAGTTCTATGCTTGAGCACGGCGGACGCTTGCGCAACGCGGCCCGGCAATACGGCATTGCCGAGGCCGATTGGCTCGACTTGTCCAGCGGCCTCGCGCCTTGGCCGTTCGACGTTCCGGCGATTCCCCCGCGGGCTTGGGCGCGCCTGCCGGAAACCGATGACGGCTTGGAGCAGGCCGCCTGCGATTACTACGGTGCGTTGGATGTGCTGCCGGTGGCCGGTTCGCAGATGGCCATCCAGCTGTTGCCGCGCCTGCGTCGCAGCGGCAAGGTTGGCGTCTTGTCGCCGTGTTACGCCGAGCACGCCGAAGCCTGGCGCCGCAGCGGCTATATCGTGCGCGAAGTGCTGGAAGCGGAAGTGGATTTCTTCCTCGATAGCCTCGATGTGCTGGTGGTGGTCAATCCGAACAACCCCACGGGCCTGAGCCTGGCGCCCGAGCGTTTGCTGGATTGGCATGCCCGCCTGGCCCAGCGCGGTGGCTGGTTGGTGGTGGATGAAGCGTTCATGGACGTCACACCGGCGCTGAGCCTGGCGGCGTACACCCATCTGGTCGGGCTGATCGTCCTGCGTTCGTTCGGCAAGTTCTTTGGCCTGGCCGGGGTTCGCCTGGGCTTTGTATTGGCCGAACGCCGCTTGCTCAAGTTGCTTGCCGAACAAGTCGGGCCGTGGGCGGTCAGCGGGCCGACCCGGGTGCTGGGCCAGGCGTGCCTGCTGGATAGCGATGCCCACGCAGCCCAGCGCCAACGCTGCGAAGCCACCAGCCAACGCCTGGCGCTGTTGCTCGAACGCCACGGCTTCAAGCCGCAGGGCGGCTGCGGATTGTTCCAATGGCTGATCACCGAACACGCCCAGGGGCTTCACGATTTCATGGCCCATCGCGGCATTCTCCTGCGCCTGTTCGTGAACACCAGCAGCCTGCGTTTCGGGCTGCCGGCCGACGACAGCGAATTCCTGCGCCTCGAACAAGCCTTTGAAGCCTACGCCAAGGACACCCCATGACCACAGTGATGGTGCAGGGCACCACCTCCGATGCCGGCAAAAGTACCCTGGTCACGGCCTTGTGCCGCTGGGTCAGGCGCCAGGGCGTGGGCGTGGTGCCGTTCAAGCCGCAGAACATGGCCCTCAACAGCGCCGTGACCGCTGACGGCGGCGAAATCGGTCGGGCTCAGGCGGTGCAGGCCCAGGCCGCCGGTCTCGAACCGCACACCGACATGAACCCGGTGCTGCTCAAGCCCAACAGCGACACCGGCGCCCAGGTGATCATCCATGGTCGTGCCGTCACCACCATGAACGCCGTGGCTTATCACGATTACAAAGCCATCGCGATGCAAGCGGTGCTGGCCTCCCACGCGCGCTTGAGCGCGGCTTATGCGGTGGTGATGGTGGAAGGCGCCGGCTCGCCGGCGGAGATCAACCTGCGCGCCGGTGACATCGCCAACATGGGCTTTGCCGAGGCGGTGGACTGCCCGGTGCTGCTGATCGCCGATATCAATCGCGGCGGGGTGTTCGCCCATCTGGTCGGCACGCTGGAGTTGCTTTCCCCCAGTGAGCAGGCGCGGGTAAAGGGCTTCATCATCAACCGTTTTCGTGGCGACATCGCCTTGCTGCAACCCGGCCTGGACTGGCTGGAGGCGCGCACCGGCAAACCGGTGATCGGCGTGTTGCCGTACGTCATGGATCTGCACCTGGAAGCCGAGGATGGCCTCGATCAGCGCCAGATCGACAAGGCCGAACACGTGCTGAAAGTGGTGGTGCCGGTCTTGCCGCGCATCAGCAACCACACCGATTTCGATCCGTTGCGCCTGCACCCACAGGTCGACCTGCAATTCGTCGACCCCGGCCAGCCCATCCCGCCGGCCGACCTGATCATCCTGCCCGGTTCGAAAAGCGTGCGCAGCGACCTGGCCTACCTGCGAGCCAACGGTTGGGAGACGGCGATCCATCGTCACCTGCGCTACGGCGGCAAATTGCTGGGCATCTGCGGCGGTTTGCAGATGCTTGGCCAGCAGGTTCACGACCCCTTGGGGCTGGAAGGCGCGGCGGGTTCCAGTGCCGGTCTGGGCCTGCTGGATTTCGAAACGACCCTGGAACATGAGAAGCAACTGCGCAATGTGCGTGGGCGACTGGCCTTGGAAGCGGCCGAGGTCAGCGGCTATGAGATCCACGCGGGCGTGACCACCGGCCCGGCCTTGGAAAATGCTGCGGTGCACCTGGAAGACGGCCGTTGCGACGGCGCCCAGAGCCTCGACGCACAGGTGTTCGGCACCTACCTGCACGGGCTGTTCGAGTCGCCCCAGGCCAGCAGCGCGTTGTTGCGTTGGGCGGGGTTGGCGGATGTGCAAACGGTGGATTACCACGGCTTGCGCGAGCGGGACATCGAGCGGTTGGCGGATCTGGTGGAGCGGCATCTGGATACTGGATGGTTGCGTGAGCTTTGTGGGATTTAGGGTCGCTGGGGTGGCCTCATCGCGAGCAAGCTCGCTCCCACATTGGATCGCTGATGAGCACAGAATTTATGTACACCCCAGATCAACTGTGGGAGCGAGCTTGCTCGCGATGGCGCCAGTCGCCACACCGCCAAATAAAGGTTAATGACCCATGCTGCAACTGATCCTCGGCGGCGCCCGCTCCGGTAAGAGTCGCCTGGCTGAAAAACTCGCGGCGGACACCCGTTTGCCAGTGACCTACATCGCCACCAGCCAACCCCTGGACGGTGAGATGAACCAGCGCATCGCCCAGCATCGCGCCCGGCGGCCAGCCGAATGGGCGCTGGTGGAGGAGCCCCTGGCCCTGGCCCGGGTGCTGCGGGAGAACGCCGCCCCCGGGCAATGCCTGCTGGTGGATTGCCTGACCCTGTGGCTGACCAACCTGTTGATGCTCGAGGCTCCCGAGCAATTGAACGCCGAGCGCGAAGCACTGCTGGACAGCCTGGCCGCGCTGCCCGGGGAGATCATTTTTGTCAGCAACGAGACCGGCATGGGCGTCGTGCCGCTGGGCGAGCTGACCCGCCGTTACGTCGATGAAGCCGGTTGGCTGCATCAAGCCTTGGCCGAACGTTGTCAGCGCGTCGTGCTGACCGTCGCTGGCCTGCCCCTGACTCTCAAAGGTACTGCGTTATGAATCATCGCTGGTGGCTGGAACCGTGCAAGCCCGTCGATACCCAAGTGCTGGAACTGGCCGCGGCCCGTCAGCAACAACTGACCAAGCCGGCCGGTTCCCTGGGGCGGCTGGAATCGGTGGCGGTGCAACTGGCGGGTCTGCAAGGGCAGCTCAAACCGAGCCTGGAGCGGTTGTGGATTGCGATTTTTGCCGGCGACCATGGCGTGGTCGCAGAAGGCGTATCGGCCTATCCCCAAGAGGTCACCGGGCAAATGCTGCTCAACTTCGTCAGCGGCGGCGCGGCCATCAGCGTCCTGGCGCGGCAACTGGGCGCGTCCCTGGAAGTGGTCGACCTGGGCACCGTCACGCCTGCGCTGGACCTGCCCGGTGTGCGACACCTGAACCTCGGGCCGGGCACGGCGAATTTCGCCCAGGGCACGGCAATGACGGTGAAACAGGGCGAGCAAGCCTTGCACGCCGGGCGCGACAGTGTGCTGCGTGCCGTCGCGGCCGGCACGCAATTGTTCATCGGCGGCGAGATGGGCATCGGCAACACCACCGCCGCCAGCGCCCTGGCCTGCGCCTTGCTCGACTGCCCGGTGGCGCATTTGGTCGGGCCGGGCACGGGGTTGGACGCCGCGGGTGTCAGCCGCAAGGCCCAGGTGATCGAACGGGCGCTGGCGTTGCACGCTGCCCAGGGTAACGATCCGTTGCAGACCCTGTTCAACCTCGGCGGTTTTGAAATCGCCGCGTTGGTCGGCGCATACCTGGCCTGTGCCCAGCAGGGCGTCGCCGTGCTGGTGGACGGATTCATCTGTAGCGTCGCGGCCCTGGTGGCGGTGCGCCTCAATCCGGCGTGCCGGCCGTGGTTGCTGTTCGGCCATCGCGGCGCCGAACCGGGCCATCTCCACGTGCTGGAAACCCTCGGTGCCGAACCGCTGCTGGATCTCGGCCTGCGCCTGGGCGAGGGCAGTGGCGCGGCGTTGGCGGTGCCGCTGTTGCGCCTGGCGTGTGACCTGCACGGGCAGATGGCGACGTTTGCCGAAGCGGCCGTGGCGGACCGCCCGGCATGACCTTGCGCCTGGATCTGCTGCGTCACGGCGAAACCGAATTGGGCGGCGGCTTGCGCGGCAGCCTCGACGATGCCTTGACGGCCAGGGGCTGGGAGCAGATGCACACCGCCGTCGCTCAAGGCGGACCCTGGGATCGCCTGGTCAGCTCACCCTTGCAGCGCTGCGCCCGTTTCGCCGAGCAACTCGGCGCCCGGCTCAACGTGCCGGTGCACTTGGACAAAGACCTGCAAGAGCTGCATTTTGGCGCCTGGGAAGGTCGCAGCGCAGCGGCGTTGATGGACACTGACGCCGAGGCACTGGGCCAGTTCTGGGCCGATCCCTATGCCTTCACGCCCCCCGAAGGCGAGCCGGTGCAGGCGTTTGCCAACCGCGTCCTGGCGGCGGTCGAGCGTCTGCACGCGGCCTATGCCGGTCAGCGGGTCTTGCTGGTCAGCCATGGCGGCGTGATGCGCCTGCTGCTGGCCCAAGCCCGCGGCCTGCCTCGCGAGCAACTGCTCAATGTCGAAGTCGGTCATGGCGCGCTGTTTTCCCTGACAGTGTCGGCAGGTTCAGTGCTCGAAGAGGCGAATTGACGATGTTGCCCTTCTGGATCGCCCTGCAATTTCTCAGCAGCCTGCCGGTTCGCCTGCCCGGCATGCCCGAGCCCGAACAGTTGGGCCGTTCGCTGTTGTTCTATCCGCTGGTGGGGCTGGTGTTCGGCGGGCTGTTATGGACGTTGGATGGGTTATTGCTCGGCACGCCGTTGCTGCTGCATGGCGCGCTGGTGCTGATGGCGTGGGTGCTGCTCAGTGGCGGGTTGCACCTGGATGGCCTGGCCGACAGCGCCGATGCGTGGCTCGGCGGTTTCGGCGATCGCGAACGGACGTTGCTGATCATGAAGGATCCGCGCAGCGGGCCGATTGCCGTCGTGACGTTGGTGGTGGTGTTGCTGCTCAAATGGACAGCGCTGGTGGCGTTGATCGAACAGGAGCAGGCCTTGGCGTTGCTCATCGTGCCGATGCTGGGGCGGGGCGCATTGCTGGGGTTGTTCCTGACGACGCCGTATGTGCGTGCCGGTGGATTGGGGCAGGCGCTCGCCGATCACCTGCCGCGCCGCTCGGGCTGGCAGGTGTTGTCGGCCTGTGCGCTGGGTTGCCTGCTGCTGTTGGGCTGGGCCGGGCTGTGGACGTTGGTGGTGGCCACGCTGGTCTTCATCGGATTGCGACGGATGATGCTGCGCAGGCTGCAAGGCTGCACCGGGGATACGGCGGGCGCCTTGCTGGAACTGCTGGAAACCGCCGTTCTGGTCGCGCTGGCGTTGCGTTGAAGCCGGATCTTGTCGACGGCGCAGTGTTCATTTAAGTTTGCATTCACTTAGTCGCGGGTATATACACGCATCATGCTTCCTTCCCAATGTCTGTGCATCAATCTGCGTCGTGCCGCACGTGGCGTCAGCAGGTATTACGACGGCGCCCTCGACGGCTTCGGGATCAACGTTGCCCAGTATTCTTTGCTGAGCAACCTGGCGCGCCTGGACCAACCGAGTATTTCCTCCCTGGCCGAGGCCATGGGCCTGGACCGCAGCACCCTGGGACGCAACCTGCGGGTGCTGGAAGGCGAGGGGTTGGTGGCGCTGGCCGAGGGCGACGATCTGCGTAACCGTATCGTCGTGCTCACTGAAACGGGGCAGGCCCGGCTGGCGGCAGCGCTGCCGGCCTGGGAAGCGGCGCAACAGAAACTGATCGATAAGCTGGGCGCGGAAAAACGTGCGACCTTGCTGGCCTTGCTGGATGAACTGGCGTGAAGCAGGTTCGTTCGATGATAAGTGGGTATATACCCGCGACTGGAGAACAAAAATGACATCGATGTGGCGTACCTGTGGTTGGGTCCTGGTGGGCAGCGCGCTGATCCTGGCGTTGTCCCTGGGCGTGCGGCATGGCTTCGGCCTGTTCCTCGCGCCCATGAGTGCCGAGTTCGGCTGGGGCCGTGAGGTATTCGCCTTCGCCATTGCCTTGCAGAACTTGATCTGGGGCCTGGCGCAGCCTTTCACCGGCGCGCTGGCCGACCGCTTCGGTGCGGCGAAAGTGGTGCTGATCGGTGGCGTGCTCTACGCACTCGGCCTGGTGTTCATGGGCATGGCCGACTCGCCATGGTCCTTGTCGTTGAGCGCGGGTCTTTTGATTGGTATCGGTCTGTCGGGCACATCGTTCTCGGTGATCCTCGGCGTGGTCGGACGGGCCGTGCCACCGGAAAAACGCAGCATGGGCATGGGCATCGCCAGTGCCGCCGGTTCCTTCGGCCAGTTCGCCATGTTGCCCGGTACGCTGGGGCTGATCGGTTGGCTCGGTTGGTCGGCGGCGTTGTTGGCACTGGGGCTGCTGGTGGCGTTGATCGTGCCGCTGGTGAGCATGCTCAAGGACGCACCGTTGCCGGTGGCTAGCCACGAGCAGACCCTGGCCGAAGCCTTGCGCGAGGCGTGCAGCCATTCCGGGTTCTGGCTGCTGGCGGTCGGCTTTTTTGTCTGCGGTTTCCAGGTGGTGTTCATTGGCGTGCATTTGCCGGCGTACCTGGTGGACCAACACCTGCCCGCCAGCGTCGGCACCACCGTGCTGGCTCTGGTCGGGTTGTTCAATATCTTCGGCACCTACACCGCTGGCTGGCTGGGCGGACGCATGTCCAAGCCACGCCTGTTGACCGGGTTGTATCTGTTGCGGGCCGTGGTGATTGGCTTGTTCCTGTGGCTGCCGGTGACGACCACCACGGCGTACCTGTTTGGCATGGCAATGGGCTTGCTGTGGCTGTCGACCGTGCCGTTGACCAACGGCACGGTAGCGACCCTGTTTGGTGTACGAAATCTATCGATGTTGGGTGGGATCGTGTTCCTGTTCCACCAGTTGGGCTCGTTCCTCGGTGGTTGGTTGGGCGGGGTGGTGTATGACCGCACCGGCAGCTACGACTTGATCTGGCAGGTATCGATCCTGCTCAGCCTGCTGGCGGCGGCGTTGAACTGGCCGGTGCGTGAACGGCCGGTGGCGCGCCTGCAAGTTCAGGTCGGTGCGGCATGAGTCGCATCGGCCCGTGGTTGATCGCTGCCGGCGCCGGCCTGTTGCTGGCGCTCGCCTGGTGGGGCTGGCACCAGGGCGGGTTGGCCTTGATGCAACTGGGCATGGGGACGTGTTGAACAATGGACGGCAGCGGGCATGGCGGAGTAACGTCGTGGTCTGACATGCTTTAAGGAAATACCGACATGTTGATGCGCTGGTTTGCTGTTCCCGCCCTGTTGCTGGCTGTGACCGGGCAAGTCTGGGCTGCCGATTGCCTGCCGTTGCTGGAGGGTTCGTTGCCCAAGCTGCGGGCCAAGGAAACCATTGATTTGTGCCAGCGCTTTGCCGGCAAGCCTCTGGTGGTGGTGAACACCGCCAGCTTCTGTGGGTTCGCCCCGCAGTTCAAGGGCCTCGAAGCGCTCAACCAGCGCTACAAGGGCCAAGGGTTGCAAGTGTTGGGCGTACCGTCCAATGACTTCAAGCAGGAGTCCAAGGACGGGGCTGAAACCGCCAAGGTCTGTTACGTCAATTACGGTGTGACCTTCACCATGACCGAACCGCAGCCGGTGCGGGGTGCGGATGCGATACCGCTGTTCAAGCACTTGGCCGAACAGTCCGGTGCGCCGAAATGGAATTTCTATAAGTACGTGGTGGACCGCCAGGGCAAGGTCGTTGGCAGTTTTTCCAGCCGGATCAAGCCTGACGATCCCGATTTCATCAAGGCGGTAGAGGCTGCTATCGCCTCCAAGCCCTGACGCCTGCCACGAAAAAGCCCCGCCTCTTTGTAGAGTGCAGGGCTTTTTTTCGCTTCAGCTGGCGAGGGGTTCAGGTTCGCCGTGAAACATCAGAAGCGGTAGGTTGCACCGACACCGAAACCGTTGGCGCTGTTTTCGTATTTGGCGTCGTAGGACTGGCCGAGGGCATTGCTGCCGCTGACGTTGACTTTTTCTTCCTTGAGATAGGAATAAGCCACGTCGATGGTCAGGTCGTCGGTCGGACTCCAGCCGGCGCCCAGGCTGAAGATGGTCCGGTCGCCTGTAGGAATACGCGGCGAGCGGTCAGCGTTGTTGGTCGGTGCCTGGTCGAAGGTCAGGCCGGTACGCAGTACCCACTGCTTGTTCAGCTGGTAGGAGGTACCGATGGCGTAGGCCCAGGTGTCGTGCCAGTTCTGTTCTTCAGTAATGGAACTGAAGAAGCCAGGCGCGAAAGCACCACCCGTTGCAGGCGTCACACCGTCGTTGTTCACGGTGATTTCTTTCAGGCGGCTCCAACGCGTCCAGGTGCTGCCCGCGTAGACGGTCCAGGCATCATTGATTTGCTGGGTGACCGAAAAGTCCACCGATTCAGGCGTGGTGATATCCAGCGAAGCATCGTAGCGCGCGCCATTCAGCAGGCTGGGAGGTGTGCCAGCCCCAGGACTGATTTCGGTGTGGCCTTCGAGCTTGTACTTGACCTTGGAGTGATAGGTCAGGCCGACACGGGTGGTGTCGGTCGCCTGGACCAGCAGGCCGATGTTGTAGCCGTAGCCAATGTCGTCGCCCTTGATCTTCACGCTGCCATCATTCGGCGACAGGGGAGAGGTCAGATCCGATTCCAGGGAGCCGGAAATACGGTTGATGGTCGGGCCGAAACCGATCGATACCTTGTCGTTGAAGGCATAGCTGACGGTTGGCTGGAAAGTGACGACCTTCACTTCGCTCTTGCTGCCGAAGTTACGGCCCTGGAAGCCATTTTCGTAGTCGGTGATCAAGCCAAACGGTGCGTAGACACCCAGGCCGAAAGCCCACTGATCATCGATAGGCTTGACGTAGTAGCCCATCGGAACGGCAGTGAGCGGAACCATGTCGCCCTTGTTGGTGCCGGACTGGGTACCGCTGGCATCGTCGATATCGGTGGAAGCATCGATGGCGGCGAAGCCACCGGTGACTTGCTGGCGCTTGAGGCGCGACATGCCGGCAGGGTTGCCAAACACGGTGCTGGCGTCATCGGCAGAGGAAGAACGACCTGCGAAACCAGTGCCCATGCCACTGATGCTTTGTTCGTTCAAGGCAAAGCCACTGGCGAAAAGTTGCGTGGATGCCAAGGTAACGGCAAGGCCAAGGGTGGTTTTGAGCATCATTTTTTTCATTGTTAGAACTCCTGGTGATCACCGGGGCGAAAATTACCAACATTTTCCCTCAAGCGCTATAGCCTGTATGGCTTGATTTAGAGCGGTTTTGTAGGACAATCCGACCAGATTCGCGACCGTTGTAGGAAGTTTCCAAATTTCCCATTCAGCAAGCGATCTGATTCAGCGGCGAAACACAGCGTTGCCAGGCGCAGGTGAAATCTCGCAGGCGCCCTTGGGGATGAAAGGTCTGGCGCCAGATGCGGGCCATGCCCAGCAGGTCGTCGGCGTCGGGAAGCGGGGTATTCTGTTCCTCCACCAGCAGCCAGGCGATGGCGGTGGCGTAGCGCAAATTGACGGTCAATTCCAGGTGCGGGCCGCTGAGAAAGGCATGCTGGCTGGCCAGGCCGCGCACCAGGCTGGCCCGTTCCGGATCTCGTGCCAGGTAATGGTCCCAGAGTGCCTGGTGTCGGGGCTCGGTAATGCGATACAGGCCATGCCCCCGTCGATCATGCAGGGCCGAACCCAGGGCGGACTGGCTGGCGGCAATGCCCAGCAACAAGGATTCCGCGGTTGCGCTGTGACGCTCCAGGTAGAGGAGCGTCGGGCGGATCACATATCGACACAGTTCGCTGGCAGCGATACCCATAAAACCCTCGAAGTGTGAAAGGGGCGGAGCCTGAAGAGTGTGGGCTTGGCAGCGGTGGATCGGTCCAGGCCCCGCCGGAAGCGGATCATGCCGCTTGACTTGAAGTGTAGTGTCATATTCCCGCTGTAAAGGACTGTTTTTAAAACATCTTCAGCGAACGGTTATAACTGTTATATCCCTTGGTGCTTACGCCGTTTCGCTTCATCGAGAAATTTCGGGCAATAAAAAGCCCCGCTTTCTGGGCGGGGCCTTTGGGGTTTCAGCCTTTCTGGCGTCTCAGGCAACCAGTGCCTGGCGAGTACGCTCGATCACGGCCTGCAGCGGTTCGGCGCTGGAGTACTGGTCGGGGTACAGGCGTTCGCTGTGACGGGCGATGCCGTGTTCGTTGACCAGTGTGAAGCTGAAGCAGCCTTTGCGAGCGGCCATGATCAGGCAGTTCATCGGTGCAAAAGCGTTGGTGAGGGTGCGGATAGCATCCTGTGCGTGGATTTGGGTAGACATGTTATGGGTGTTCCTGCAAATGACACGGTTAAGAACCGTGCAACGTTAAAACGTTCCAGTAACGTCGACCACCATTGGTCGAACGAAGAACCCGACTGGAACAAAGCAGCCAGTTTGAGCGCTATATAAGTGCGCGCTTGGGCTGGCAGGTAGGTACTTAGGAGGGCAGGCAACACATCGAGGGCAAAGGTTCTGGGCCCGGGGTGAAGATCCTGATCAATTTTGCAGGTTGGTTCGGTCAGAGTAATGAGCCTGGCAACACCCTTTGCATTCGATCAAAGGCTGTGTTGGCGCAAGATTTACCTGGAAACCATCGAGGGGGCCGGTCTCCTTTTTTCGGTGAGGCGTCCTTGGGAGGATGGCTGACCGTGGAGATGTGTTCGACCCGGAATTGACTTTCAGCTTGGTACTAACGCTGCGGATACTAACGGATCGAACCGGTGAAGGGAAGGGTATTGGTTAAAAAATATTCAAGTGGGCACTCAATCGCTGTGGGGGCCTGCCGTAGCACAGGAACCGACGCTTGCAAGTGCGCCCACGCCACCGTTGCTGCAATGCACGGCCAGAGGTTATCCCCAGCTTTTACCGCCCGTTGTGCCAAAAAAACGCAGCGTTATAACCCGTTCAGCTGTTACTTGTGCACACTCGCTGCACCACTTGTCACCGAACTGTCATGTCGAAACAATCCGGGGTAGGTGCCTGTATCCAAAATTTAAGTCAATGAAAAACATCGCTTTTTTTTACTGGTGAAAAAATCGTCAGTTTGAGCGCAGGCCCCGTTCCACAGGGCTTTGCGCGAGTTAAGGGGGGGTTGTCCACTGAGTTATCCACAGCTTCTGTGGATTGTCCCAAGCGCTTGCTCTAGCACGGGCGTGCCGGTTTTTTTTCGACTTTACCCGTACGAAAAAAGGAGTAGAGTGGCGCGCCTTCCGATCTGTCCCACAGTGTTTTATGAAGTTTCGCTCAGTATCAAATCCTGTTACCTCCACGCCCTCTGGTGTTACCCCACCCAAACGTATGTCGATGCGGGTAGCTGAGTGGCTGCTCGACAGCCCGCGGCTGGGGGACAGCCCCAGCATCAAGCACCTGGCTGGTCGTTTGCTCAAGCAACCGGCCCGTGAAGGCGTGGTGGCCGCTCAAAGTCGTCTCGGGCAGTTGATGTGCCGAGAATGCGGCAACGCCCGGGATCGACGCATCGGCCACGACCTGCTGCGCCAGGCCGCCCGGGCCGGCGATGATCGTGCCCGCCGGGCCCTTGGTGAAATCGAAGATTGAAAACGAAGACTGCGCTGGGCAACCCCCAGCCGCTTGGTTAACCTTCGGGCTTTATTTGATCGGCAGGAATTGTCATGGCTATGGATTTGACCAGCCTGTTGTTTGGCCTGGCAGGCGCTGCGGTGCCGTTGCTGGCACTGGCCTGGCACCTGCAACGCCAAGCCGCCGCCGCGCAGACCGAACTGGCCCTGCTGGAGGAGCGCCTGGCCACGGCCCACATGGCCCACGATGGCCTCAACGCCCAGCTCGATGCCTGCCGCGATGAAATCAGCGATCTGAGCCAGGCCAACGCCGCCAAGCAGGCCGAGCTTGCCGCGGCCTGCCGTGAGGTCGAATTGCTGCAGATCGAGCGCGACAATGCCCGGGATGCGGCTCACGCCTGGAACCTCGAGCGTGCCAACAAGGAAGCCGAGCTGCGCCGGCTCGATGCCCAGGCGGCGTCGTTGCAGGCCGAACTGCGTGAGCAGCAGGAAAGCCATCAGCAACGGCTGGATGACCTGCAAGGCTCGCGAGACGAGCTGCGGGCGCAGTTCGCCGAGCTTGCCGGGAAGATCTTCGACGAACGTGAACAGCGTTTCGCCGAAACCAGCCAGCAACGGCTGGGCCAGTTGCTCGATCCGCTGAAGGAGCGCATCCAGTCCTTCGAAAAACGCGTTGAAGAAAGTTATCAGGCCGAGGCCCGGGAACGCTTCTCCCTGGGCAAGGAGCTGGAGCGCCTGCAACAACTGAACCTGCGCCTGAGCGACGAAGCCACCAACCTCACCCGGGCGCTCAAGGGCCAGAAGACCCAGGGTAACTGGGGCGAATTGATCCTGGAGCGGGTGCTTGAACATGCCGGCCTGGAGAAGGGCCGCGAGTATCAGACCCAGGTCAGCCTCAAGGGCCCGGACGGCGAGCGTTTCCAGCCGGACGTGTTGATTTATCTGCCGGGCGACAAGCAAGTGGTGGTCGATTCCAAGGTCAGCCTCACGGCCTATCAGCAGTACGTGGCCGCTGAAGATGACGCCATCGGCCAACTCGCCCTCAAGCAACATGTAGTGTCGTTGCGTGCCCACGTCAAAGGCTTGGCCGGCAAGGACTACAAGCGCCTGGACGGTTTGCACAGCCTGGATTTCGTGTTGCTGTTCGTGCCAATCGAAGCGGCGTTTTCCGCCGCCCTGCAAGCCGAGCCGAACCTGTTCCAGGAAGCCTTCGACCGCAACATCGTGATCGTCAGCCCGACCACGCTGCTGGCGACGCTGCGGGTGATCGACAGCTTGTGGAAGCAGGAACGCCAGAGCCAGAACGCCCGGGAAATCGCCGAGCGGGCCGGGTGGCTGTATGACAAGTTCGTCCTGTTCATCCAGGACCTGGACGAGATCGGCAGTCGCTTGCAGCAGTTGGACAAAGCCTACAGTGCCGCGCGCAACAAACTGACAGAAGGGCGCGGCAACCTGATCAGCCGTAGCGAACAGCTCAAGTTGCTCGGCGCCCGGGCGAGCAAGAGCCTGCCTGCCGATTTGCTCGAGCGGGCGATGACGGATGCGGATGGGCTGCCTGAGTTGCCGGAAGAAGCCAGCGAGAAAACCCAGGGCTGAAGCACAACCCCAAGGATGAAGCAGAAACTTGTGGCGAGGTTATCTTGTGGGAGCAAGGCTTGCTCGCGATGGCATCCTTGAGACCGCCATCGCGGGCAAGCCTTGCTCCCACAAGATGACCTTGCACAGGGCACCATTTGCCCGAATTACAACGGCAAATGCCGACTCAATAACGCCCGCAACGCCGCCGGCTTCACCGGCTTGGCCAGGTAATCCAGGCCCGCCGCATGCACCAGGGCCACCGTCTCGGGGCGGCCATCGGCACTGATCACCACCCCTGGCACCGGTTCCCCCATGCGCGTGCGCAACCAGGCCATCAGTTCGGTGCCGGTCTCGCCGTCGTCCAGATGAAAATCCACCAGCGCCAGTTGCGGTCGGCCGCCCTGGGCCAGCCAACGCTCGCATTCCTCGCGGTTGCGCGCCGTCCACACCTGGCAACCCCAGCGCGTCAGTAGGCTGTTCATGCCGATCAGGATGCTGTCTTCGTTATCGACGCACAGCACCTGTGCGCCGCTTGGCAGATGACCGTTGGGTTCGGCCACGGGCCCCGGTACGACGGCCTGTGTTTGGGCCAAGGGCACGCTGACGCTGAACACGCTGCCGCGCCCCGGCCAGGAGCGTACGCGCAAGGTATGGCCCAGCACGCGGCAAAGACCGTCGGCGATGGCCAGGCCCAGGCCCAGGCCTTTTTCGGCGCGGGTCTGGTGGCTGTCCAGGCGCTTGAACTCTTCGAAAATGACTTGCAGCTTGTCCTCGGCGATACCCGGCCCGCGGTCCCAGACTTCCAGGCACAACTCGCCGTTGCGTCGGCGTACGCCCAGCAGCACCGGGCCCTTGGCGTAGCGGAAAGCGTTGGTCAGGAAGTTCTGCAAAATACGCCGCAGTAGCTTGATGTCGCTGTCCACCCGCAACTTCGAGCCGCGAACCCGGAACTTCAAGCCTTGTTCCTGGGCCAGCGCCGTGAACTCTGCGCCGAGGGTATCGAGCAGGTCGTTGAGGGCGAAGGGTTTGCGGTCGGGGTTGATCTTGCCGTTCTCCAGGCGGGAGATATCCAGCAAGTCGGTGATCAGGTCTTCAGCCGAGCGCAGCGAACTGTCCAGGTGTTGCACCAGTTGCCGGGCCTCGCTCGGCAAACCGTCGTGCTGGTGGGACAGTGCGGCGGAGAACAGGCGCGCGGCATTGAGCGGTTGCATCAGGTCGTGGCTGACCGCCGCCAGGAACCGGGTCTTGGATTGATAGGCCGCTTCGGCGGTACTCTTGGCTTCGGTCAGGGCCAGGTTCAACTGCGACAGTTCCCGGGTGCGGTCGGCCACCCGTTGCTCCAGCCCTTCGTTGGCTTCGGTCAGCGCCTGTGCGGCCTCACGGAAGGCGGTGATGTCGGTGAAGCTCATGACGAAACCGCCACCGGGCATCGGGTTGCCGATCAGCTCGATGACCCGGCCGTTGGGGAACAGCCGTTCGGAGGTATGGGCTCGGCCCTGGCGCATCCAGTGCAGGCGCCTGGCGACATGGACTTCCGCCTCGCCCGGCCCGCAGAGGCCACGTTCGGCGTTGTAGCGGATGATGTCGGCAATGGGCCGGCCGACACTGATCAAGCCGTCCGGGTACTTGAACAGCTCCAGGTAGCGGCGGTTCCACGCCACCAGCCGGAGGGACTGGTCGACCACGCTGATGCCCTGGCTGATGTTCTCGATGGCGCCTTGCAACAGGGCGCGGTTGAATTGCAGCACTTCCGACGCTTCGTCCGCGATCCGGACCACGTCTTCGAGCTGCATCTCCCGACCTTCGATGGCAGCTTTCACGACCGCACGTGTCGAAGAGGCGCCGAGTACACCGGCCAGCAGGCGTTCGGTGTGGGCGATCCATTCGCCGTCGGCGTTCTGGTTCGGGTTGAAGCCTTTGCCCTGGCGGTAGGCGAAGCGAATGAAGCTTTGCCGCGCCCGCTCTTCGCCGACGAAACGTGCGGCCAGTTGCAAGAGGTCGTCGATGTGCACCGCCAGCATCGAGCGGGGGTTGGGGCGGGCGCTGATTTCCTGGCCGATGAAGCGCCCGGCCTGCCAGTGTTCCGAGACGCGTGTGCGCGACAGCACCGACACCCAGGCGAACAGCGTGAAGTTGCCGGCCAGGGACAGGACCACCCCTTGGGTCAGCGGCGTGATCGGCAGGTTCAAGGGATTGCCGTGCAACCAGGCCAGCCCCGGAAAACTGCTGAGCGACCAGCCCAGGCTGTGGGCGGCAATCGGCAACACCAGGGTGTAGAACCACAGGAAGATCCCCGTGGCGAGGCCGGCGAACACGCCGCGGCGGTTGGCCTGTTTCCAGTACAGCGCGCCGAGCATGGCCGGGGCCAGTTGGGTCACGGCGGCGAAGGCGATCTGGCCGATGGTCGCCAGGCTCGCCGTCGAGCCCAACAACCGATAGCTGACATAGGCCAGCAACAGGATGACCACGATACTGACTCGGCGCACCGACAGCATCCACTGACGGAACACCTCGAAGGGGCGTTCGGCGTTGTTGCGGCGCAGCAGCCAGGGCAACAACATGTCGTTGGAGACCATGGTCGACAGCGCCACGCTGGCCACGATCACCATGCCCGTGGCTGCCGAGGCGCCGCCGATGAACGCCAGTACCGCCAGGGCCGGATGGGCCTGGGCCAGCGGCAGGCTGATGACGAACGAGTCCGGCAGCACGGAACTGGGCAGCATCATTTGCCCGGCGAGGGCAATGGGCACCACGAACAGCGCGGCCAGGGCCAGATAGGCAGGGAATACCCATTTGGCCAGGCGCAGGTCCTGGGGCTCGATGTTTTCCACCACGGTCACGTGGAACTGCCGCGGCAAGCAGATGATCGCCATCATCGCCACCCCGGTCTGCACCACCATGGACGGCCAATTGATGGTTTCTTTCCAGTATTGCTCCAGGCGTGGGGCGAGCATCGCCTGGTTGAACAGGTCGTCGAAACCGTCGTACAGGCCGTACGTCACGAACGCTCCGACCGCCAGGAACGCGAACAGCTTGACCAGGGATTCGAAGGCAATCGCCAGCACCATGCCACGGTGGTGTTCGGTGGCGTCCAGGTTGCGGGTACCGAACACGATAGTGAACAGCGCCAGGATCAGCGAGACGATCAGTGCGGTGTCCTGGGCGCGGGTGCCCATGGCGTCGGCGCCGGCACCGATCAGCAGGTTCACCCCGAGCACGATGCCCTTGAGCTGCAAGGCAATGTACGGCAACACGCCCACCAGGCAGATCAGTGCGACCACCACTGCGAGGGATTGGGACTTGCCGTAGCGGGCGGCGATGAAGTCGGCGATAGAGGTGATGTTCTCCTGTTTGCTGATCATCACCATTTTCTGCAGGACCCACGGCGCCAGCACCAGCAGCAGGATTGGCCCGAGGTAGATAGGCAGGAAGGACCAGAGTTGTTCGGCGGCCTGGCCCACGGCGCCGAAGAACGTCCAGCTGGTGCAATACACCGCCAGCGACAGGCTGTAGACCCAGGCCCGCACCCGTGGTGGCAGCGGCGTGCTGCGCCGGTCGCCGTAGAAGGCGATGGCGAACATGATGGCCATATAGGCCAGGGCGACAACGGCGATCAGCCCGCTGGACAACGACATGGAAACTCCCGGACAAAGACACCGGGACTTGAGCCCGGCAGGACAGTCTCGCATGCCCGCTCGGGTTCGTCAGTGTCGACCAAGGTCGAGGCGTGGTGGGGTGTCGCAGGTGGGTAATGAGGTGTCTGGGCGGGCCTCATCGCGAGCAAGCTCGCTCCCACAGGGATTTGTGGTGAACACGCGTTCTATGAGCGTTCTGGACGCCATGTGGGAGCGAGCTTGCTCGCGATGACGGTGTTACTGACCCAACGCAATATCCACCAACCGATACAACTCCCCAGCCTCCAACGGCGCAGTGGCAAAGAGAATGCGGAACACCGTCGGTGCCACCACCACATTGATCAGCCGCTCGACGCCCGGATTGGGTTCATCGGGATAGCGGTCCAGGATGATCTGCAACTGACGGCTGATGATCCCTACGCAATACCCTGGGGTGGCGCAGGCCTGGATGTCGCGCATCATGTTACGACCGGGCTCGGAACTCATTTCGTCCAGGTACTGCTCGGCCCAGGCGCGCAGGTCGCCGCGCAAGCTGCCGGTGTCGGCCGGTTCGCCGTCGGGGCGCATGCGGGCGATGGCGACGTCGGCCAGCAGCGCCGGCAGATCGCCCCAGCGCCGGTAGATAGTGGACGGCGTGACCCCGGCGCGCGCAGCGATTTGCGGCACGGTCAGTGTGGCGCGGTCCTGCTCTTGCAGCAGGGCGCGGACCGCCGAATGAATCGATTCCTGGACCCGGGCGCTTCGGCCGCCGGGGCGTAAACCTTCTTTAATAGCCATGCGTCAGACCTTAACACAAAGAATTTGCTTTAAGCGCACACCGGTAGCACACTCCGCAAAAGCAAAAAATTAGCTTTTGCGAATGTTCCTGTGGAGCGTGCCCATGTCCCGTCCAGCTTCGACCCGCGCCAGCCTGATCTTCCTGGCGCTTACCTTGCTCGGTTTTCTCGCCGCGTCCAGCGCGCCGACGCCGTTGTATCACCTCTATCAGGAACAATTACAGTTTTCCCCGGCCGTTCTGACGCTGATTTTCGGCGTGTACGCCTTCAGTCTGCTGGCGGCCTTGCTGACCGTGGGGTCGCTGTCGGATTACCTGGGCCGCAAGCCGGTGATTTTCGTGGCGCTGTTGCTCAACATACTGGCGATGCTGCTGTTTATCAGTGCCGACAGCGTCGCCTGGTTGATCGGTGCCCGGTTGATCCAGGGGTTCGCCACCGGCATGGCCACCAGTGTATTGGGTGCTGCTTTGCTGGACTTCGACCGTCGCCAAGGCCCGTTGATCACCAGCGTTGCGCCGCTGTTGGGCATGGCGTGCGGGGCGCTGGGCTGTGGCCTGCTGGCCGAGTTCGCACCGTTGCCGTTGCAACTGACCTACTGGCTGCTGCTGGGGTTGTTCCTGGCCCAGGCCGTTTACCTCTGGCGCATGAAAGAAAGCGTCAGCCCGCAAGCAGGTGCCTGGCAGTCCTTGCGTCCGACCTTGCACGTGCCACTCCAGGCGCGGCGGGCCTTGTGGCGTGTCTTGCCACTGGATCTGGCGGCCTGGGCCGTGGGTGGTTTCTACCTGTCACTGGCACCGTCGCTGGTGCGGGCGGCCACCGGATCGACCTCCAATCTGATCGGTGGCGCGCTGGTGGCGGTGCTGACCCTAAGCGGCGCATCAGCCATCTACCTGTTGCGCAACCAGGAGGCCGACACAATATTGCGCCCGTCCGCGAGCCTGTTGGTGATCGGCCTGGCATTGGTGCTGGTGGCGGTACATGGTGCCAGCTTGCCGTTGTTCTTCGTCGGCACGCTGGTCACCGGTGGCGGTTTCGGCGCCGGGTTCCTGGGGGCGCTGCGCAGCCTCATGCCGCTGGCCTTGCCCCACGAACGGGCCGGCTTGATGTCGGCGTTCTATGTCCTCAGTTACCTGGCCTTCAGCCTGCCGTCGCTGCTGGCGGGGAACCTGACGCGGGTGTTCGGCTTGATCCCGACGACCGATGGGTATGGCGCCGTGTTGATCGTGTTGTGCGTCGCCGCGCTGTGGGGGTTACGGCAGTCGATAAAACCGCTCGGCGATGGCGTTCGGCCTTGAAACCAGGCATGCAGGTGCCGTGGGCAGTGGGTTAGTCTTGGCACTCAGTTTTCATTCTGGACGGATCTCTTGAAAATCATCCGCAGCAAATCCTTCACCGGTGACCGTGCCTGGGCGGCGCTGGATATCGCCAACATGAACGGCATCACCACGCGCCTGCACTGGACCGATCAGCCCTACAAATGGCACATCAACGACGGCCAGGAAGTCTTCGTGGTGCTCGATGGGCAAGTGCAGATGTGCTATCGGGAAGACGGTGTTGAAAAAGCGACCTTGCTGGACGCCGGAGACATTTTCTACGCCTCGGTGGGCACCGAGCATGTGGCCAAGCCCTTGGGCGAAGCGAGGATCCTGGTGATCGAGACTGAGGGCAGTGTCTGACCTTTATCTATAAAGCAGATAACAGATAGAGAAATTAACCGTTATATAGATATTTGATCCGGCTCTAGCATGGCTCCACCTCAACCGAGGACAGGAGTTCGTCATGACATGCTGTGCTGCAAAAAACCGCTTGCACCCCTTGAGCCATTTGCCCAGGCCGCTGGAGGCCATTCGTCAATTCACGCCTAACTGGTTTGCCGTGGTCATGGGCACCGGTGTGCTGGCCCTGGCCTTGGCGCAATGGCCGACGACGATGCCAGGCCTGCACGCCTTGGGCGAAGGCTTGTGGTTGTTCAACACGCTGTTGTTCGTGGTGTTCGCCTTGATGTACACAGCCCGCTGGGTGTTGTTCTTCGACGAAGCACGACGGATTTTCGGCCACTCCACGGTCTCGATGTTTTTCGGCACCATTCCCATGGGGCTGGCGACCCTCATCAACGGCCTTTTGCTGTTTGGGCTGCCGCGCTGGGGCGAGGGCGTGGTGGCGGTGGCCGAGGTGCTGTGGTGGATTGACGTAGCGATGTCCTTGGCTTGCGGCGTGTTGATTCCCTTCCTGATGTTCACCCGCCAGGAGCACCGGATCGACCAGATGACCGCCGTGTGGCTGTTGCCGGTAGTGGCCGCCGAAGTCGCGGCGGCCAGCGGTGGGCTGTTGGCACCGCACCTGGCGGACGTTCATTCGCAACTGATCGTGCTGGTCACCAGCTACGTGCTCTGGGCCTTTTCCCTACCGCTGGCGTTCAGCATTCTGACGATCCTGGTGCTGCGCATGGCCTTGCACAAATTGCCCCACGAGAACATGGCCGCTTCTAGCTGGTTGGCCCTCGGTCCCATCGGCACCGGTGCCCTCGGCATGTTGTTACTGGGGGGCGATGCCCCGATGATCTTTGCCGCCAATGGCTTGCCGGGCGTCGGCGATATTGCCGCCGGGCTGGGGCTGGTGGCGGGCATTACGCTGTGGGGCTTCGGGCTCTGGTGGATGGTGATGGCGCTGTTGATCACCGCACGCTACTTGCGCACCGGCATCCCCTTCAACCTTGGCTGGTGGGGCTTTACCTTCCCGTTGGGCGTGTTTGCGCTGACCACGCTGAAGCTGGCGGACCTGCTCCACCTCGAGTTTTTCAGTGGGTTCGGCAGTGTCCTGGTGGCGATGCTGGTGGTGATGTGGCTGATCGTGGCGCGGCGAACGCTGGCAGGGGCCTGGCACGGTGAGTTGTTTGTGTCGCCGTGCATTGCGGGGCTGGCGAAATAATCGTTAAAGACAGGTAATGTGTGGCCTGGATCGAAAAACGTTCATTCCAATAAGCGTCCACGCCACTCAGGAACATGGAAGATGAGTCACCCTTCGCAGTTCACCTTGCTTCGCACGCGGCGTTTCCTGCCGTTCTTCATCACGCAGTCCCTTGGCGCGTTCAACGACAACATTTTCAAGCAGTCGCTGATTCTCGCCATCCTCTACAAATTGACCATCGAGGGGGACCGCTCGATCTGGGTCAACCTCTGCGCGCTGCTGTTTATCCTGCCGTTCTTTCTGTTCTCGGCGCTGGCGGGGCAGTTTGGGGAAAAGTTCGCCAAGGACGCGCTGATTCGTCTGATCAAGCTCGGCGAAATCGTCATCATGGCGGTGGGCGCGGTGGGGTTCCTGTTCGATCACTTGTCGCTGATGCTGGTGGCGCTGTTCGCCATGGGCACGCATTCGGCGCTGTTCGGTCCGGTGAAGTATTCGATCTTGCCCCAGGCCTTGCATGAGGAAGAGTTGGTCGGTGGCAACGGCCTGGTGGAGATGGGGACTTTCCTGGCGATCCTGGCCGGCACTATTGGCGCCGGGATCATGATGTCCTCGGCGCATTACGCCCCCGTCGTCTCGACCGCGATCATCGGCGTGGCCGTGCTCGGTTACCTGGCCAGTCGCGGCATTCCACGCGCGGCGGCGGCCTCGCCACACATGCGCCTGAACTGGAACATTTTCAGCCAATCCTGGGCCACCCTGAAACTGGGCTTGGGGCAAACCCCGGCGGTGTCCCGTTCGATTGTCGGCAACTCCTGGTTCTGGTTCGTCGGGGCGATTTACCTGACGCAGATCCCGGCCTACGCCAAGGAGTGGATGCACGGTGACGAAACCGTGGTGACCTTGATCCTGACGGTGTTCTCGGTGGGGATCGCGTTGGGGTCGATGCTCTGTGAAAAACTGTCCGGACGCAAAGTCGAGATCGGCCTGGTGCCGTTCGGCTCGTTCGGGCTCACTGTGTTTGGTCTGTTGCTGTGGTGGCATTCTGGTGGAATTCCCGACAGCGTCGAGGGGCACGGTTGGCTTGAAGTGCTCGGTTTCGGTCACGCCTGGCTGGTGTTGATCGACATCCTTGGCCTGGGTGTGTTCGGTGGCTTCTACATCGTGCCGCTGTACGCGCTGATCCAGTCGCGCACGGTGGAGAACGAACGGGCACGGGTGATCGCCGCCAACAACATTCTCAACGCGTTGTTCATGGTGGTCTCGGCCATCGTCTCCATCGTCTTGCTGAGCTTGGTCAAGCTGTCGATCCCGCAGTTGTTCCTGGTGGTGTCGCTGCTCAACATCGGCGTCAACGCCTACATCTTCAAGATCGTCCCCGAGTTCAGCATGCGTTTCATGATCTGGTTGCTGAGCCATTCCATGTACCGCGTGGAGCATCGCAACCTGGAGGCGATACCGGATGAAGGGGCTGCGCTGTTGGTCTGCAACCACGTGTCTTTCGTCGATGCCTTGTTGATCGGTGGTGCGGTGCGTCGGCCGATTCGCTTCGTGATGTACTACAAGATCTACAACCTGCCGGTGCTGAATTTCATCTTCCGCACCGCTGGGACCATCCCGATTGCCGGGCGTCAGGAAGACATTCAGATCTACGAAAAAGCCTTCAAGCGAATTGCCCAATACCTGAAGGACGGCGAGCTGGTGTGCATTTTCCCTGAAGGAAAATTGACCGCTGATGGTGAGATCAATGAGTTCAAGAGCGGATTGACGCGCATCCTCCAGGAAACCCCGGTGCCGGTGATTCCCCTGGCGCTCCAGGGTTTGTGGGGCAGTTTCTTCAGCCGCGACCCGGCCAAGGGGCTGTTTCGCCGGTTCTGGTCACGGGTGACGCTGGTGGCGGGCTCGGCGGTTGCGGTAGAGGCGGCAACGCCTTCGAGTTTGCAGGTGTTGGTGGGAGACTTGCGCGGCACTGTCCGCTAAACGAAAAAACTGTGGGGCAAAAGGCTTGGGGGATTAAACCTGTGGGGAGCAAGATCTGTGGGAGCAAGGCTTGCCCGCGATAGCGATCGCAAGGACGCCATCGCGAGCAAGCTTTGCTCCCACAGGTTTAATCCCACAGGCCTTGCTGCCCTCAGAGGTTTGGCTCCTGCAGGAAAGTTCAGGCGCTGACCTTGAGCCCGATCAACCCCGCAACGATCAACGCCACGCTGGCCAGGCGAACCAGCGCCATCGACTCACCAAACAAAATGATCCCGGCGATCACCGTGCCCACGGCACCGACCCCGGTCCAGATCGCATAGGCGGTACCCAGCGGCAGTTCCTTCATGGCAAGGCCGAGCAGGCCGAGGCTGATCGCCATGGCGGCGATGGTCAGAGCAGTGGGGAGAGGGCGGCTGAAGCCGTCGGTGTACTTCAGGCCGACAGCCCAGCCAACTTCGAACAGACCGGCAAAAAACAGAATGATCCAGGACATCAAACACCTCATCGATGGATGGGGTCGTCCCCGGATAATGAACACTATGGCGTTGCGGGGTCGTCCCCGCATTGGGCGCAAGAGTGCCCAATGCTGATTGTTCGGTCAAGTCGCTCGGTCAGTCCACCGCTCGGCCGGCAAGCAGTTCACGGTCCTGTTTTTCGCTCATGCGCCGGAAGTACGTCGAGAGCAAAGCCCCGGAAATGTTGTGCCAGACACTGAACAGCGCACTGGGTACTGCCGCCAGCGGCGAAAAGTGCGCGCTCGCCAACGCCGCGCCAAGGCCGGAGTTCTGCATGCCCACTTCCAGTGCCAGGGATTTGCGCTGGGCCAGCGGCAGCTTGAACAGGTGCCCGGTGAAGTAGCCCAGCAAGAAGCCGAAGCTGTTGTGCAGCATCACCACGGCCATGATCAACAGGCCCGATTCGGCAATTTTTGCCTGGCTGGCAGCAACGACGGCGGTGACGATGATGACGATGCTTACCACCGACACCAACGGCAGCACCTCCACCGCATGGCGCACCTTGTCTCCCAGCAGTCGTTGCGCCACCACGCCCAGCACGATCGGCAGCAGCACCACTTGCAGGATCGACCAGAACAGTTCCATGAATGACACCGGCAGCCAGGCCGAGGCCAGCAGCCAGATCAGCGCCGGGGTCAGCAGCGGTGCGAGCAGGGTCGTGACGGCGGCGATGGCCACCGACAGCGCCAGGTCGCCGCGGGCCAGCCAGGTCATGACATTCGACGAGGTGCCGCTCGGGCAACAACCCACCAGAATCACGCCGACGGCAATTTCCGGCGGCAGATGGAAAACTTGGCAGAGCAACCACGCCACACCGGGCATGATCACGAAATGTGCGACCACGCCCAGGGCCACGCGCCAGGGATGGCGTGCGACTTCGGCGAAGTCTTCGAGCTTGAGGGTCAGGCCCATGCCGAACATCACCAGGCCCAGCAGCGGCACGATGGCGCTTTTCAGACCGATGAACCAAGCGGGCTGCAAAAATGCCACCACCGCGAAAATCAGTACCCAGTAAGCGAAGGTATTGCCGACAAAGCGGCTCAATGCAGCCAGTGCGCGCATGACCTGATCCTTATTATTAAGAACATCCAATACTCATGTGGGAGCGAGCTTGCTCGCGATGGCGGAGTGTCAGTCAACATCTCGGTGGCTGTCATACCGCTATCGCGAGCAAGCTCGCTCCCACAAGGTAGCTATCCGCCGGGTTTAGATCCCCTGCGGAATCTCTTCCCCACCCAACGCTTCAACCAGCGCCGGCAGGAACTCGCCGAACGTCAACATCATCAGCGTGAAGCTGGCGTCCAGTTGGCCGAGGGCTTCGTCGCCACCGTCCTGCTCCGCCTGGTCCTGCAGCAGGTCTTCGAACTTCAGGCGTTTGACCACCATCTTGTCGTCGAGCACGAAGGACAGTTTGTCCTGCCAGGCCAGCGACAATTGTGTCACCACCTTGCCGGTGTTCAGGTGCAGCTGGATTTCGTCGCTGGTCAGGTCCTGGCGCTTGCAGCGCACGATGCCGCCGTCTTCGTGGGTGTCGCGCAGTTCGCATTCATCCAGCACGAAGAAATCGTCCGCGGCTTTCTGGGTCTTGACCCAGTCGGTCATGGTGGCGGTCGGGGCCATCTTGACCGTCAGCGGGCGTACCGGCAGTGAGCCGATGACTTCGCGCAGGGTGGACAGCAGGTCTTCGGCGCGTTTCGGGCTGGCCGAGTTCACCAGGATCAGGCCCTGTTTCGGCGCGATGGCGGCGAAGGTGGACGAGCGGCGGATGAAGGCACGGGGCAGGAACGCCTGGATGATTTCATCCTTGAGCTGGTCCCGTTCCTTTTTATAGACCTTGCGCATTTGCTCGGCTTCGATCTCTTCGACCTTTTCCTTCAGGGCATCACGCACGACGCTACCCGGCAGGATGCGTTCTTCCTTGCGCGCGGCGATCAGCAGGAAGTCCTGGCTGACATGCACCAATGGCGCGTCTTCGCCTTTGCCAAACGGCGCGACGAAACCGTAAGTGGTCAACTCCTGGCTTGCACATGGACGCGCCAGTTTGCTGGCCAGTGCAGTTTCCAACGCCTCGGCATCAAAAGGCAGATCTTGGGTCAGGCGATAGATAAGCAGGTTTTTGAACCACATGGGGTGAGTCTCTCCTTTATACAAAGGGGGGCATTATTCTCTTCGCGGCGCCATAGGCCAACCCTTCGCTAAGCCTTTGGAAGGCCTGAAAAAATTAATTTAAAAAGTGCTTGCCAGCTTAAAGAGTGCTCCGTAGAATGCGCGCCACACCGAAAGCGAAGGGTGATTAGCTCAGCTGGGAGAGCGTCTGCCTTACAAGCAGAATGTCGGCGGTTCGATCCCGTCATCACCCACCATTCGTTCAACGTGTTACGCGCAGCGGTAGTTCAGTCGGTTAGAATACCGGCCTGTCACGCCGGGGGTCGCGGGTTCGAGTCCCGTCCGCTGCGCCATATTCGGTTACCTGGAACACTGAACGCCAGGTCACCACGGAAAGCCCGCTAACGCGGGCTTTTTGCTGTTTGCAGTTCCTGTGGTGTGCGTTGCTTCTTTTTTCTGAAATTTGCTAATTAGATCAGCACGTTACGGAAAACTGTGAGAGAATGCGCCCCGCATCGAAAGTGAAGGGTGATTAGCTCAGCTGGGAGAGCGTCTGCCTTACAAGCAGAATGTCGGCGGTTCGATCCCGTCATCACCCACCAAGCTTTCAATGTTACGCGCAGCGGTAGTTCAGTCGGTTAGAATACCGGCCTGTCACGCCGGGGGTCGCGGGTTCGAGTCCCGTCCGCTGCGCCATCTTCGGTTTCCTGGCCCTCTGAACGCCAGGTCACCACAAAAAAGCCCGCTCAATGAGCGGGCTTTTTGTTGCCTGTCATTTGGCCGTTGCTACTGCTCGGCATTGCGGCTGTGGCGGTAATCGCTGACCGCCTCATACACCGCTTTGCGCAGGCGATTGATGCCGCCGATGGGGCGGTGGGC
Source organism: Pseudomonas sp. FW305-28 (assembly GCF_017351395.1). NCBI lineage: Bacteria > Pseudomonadati > Pseudomonadota > Gammaproteobacteria > Pseudomonadales > Pseudomonadaceae > Pseudomonas > Pseudomonas sp. FW305-28. Next base: position 7,136 of record NZ_JACNDD010000069.1, on the reverse strand, counting down.
CTCGATGCCGAACCACGGGTTGAACGACTGGTTGTCGCACGCCAGGTTCAGCTTGGGCGTGTCGAAATCCTGGGCCGGCACCTTGATGTGCGCCACGGTCTCGAACGGTGCATCACTTTCCTGCCATTCAATACTGGTGTCTTCGATCGGCATGTACTTGCTCGGATCCTGCCGTTGGATCTGCAGGACGAAACACGCTGGCACGCGGTCTGTGGATAACTGCTGATTCAACGCGCTACGCAGAAAGTTCGGCAGGTCCTGGTTCTGAGGGGGCAGGGTATAGCTTGGGCAGCTATCCGGGTCCGGCGCGACGCGAAACTTGGCATTGGCTTCGCCGAATTTGTAAGGCGATACCGAGAAATAAGTGGTCTGGGTCGGACTGGCCGGAGCCGGCGAGAGGGTTGCCAGGGCGATGAACAGATGACGGATCTGCCAGGTGCGCGGATCCAGGCTCGGAAAGAACGCCATCGCCTTCTTCCCGTCAGCCTGGGCGGCCACATTCTGACGGTACTCGGCGACATCACTGACAAAGAAGTTCGGATGATTGAACATCACGAAATCCTGCTCGCCCTGTGATTGCCGATCAACAAGCAGTTGTTTGCCCGGTACGTTCAGCAGCTTGATCGCCATCCCCCGTGCATCGCGCAGGCTGTCGAATTGCGGATAAGCGTTGCCGTTGGACAGGCGGATCGTGGCCTGCCAAGTCTTGCCCGGTTCGGCAAACACGCCTTGGCGCAACGGCGCCGGCAGGTCGCTCGGCACCTGGACCTCGGCCATGACGCAACCGTGGGCCTTGGCATGGGCGTCGCGCAGGTAACGTGTGCCTTCGCGGTGCTGATCGACGATGCGGATCGCGGTCTGGATGATGTCCTGGGTCATGGCGGCTTCGCCGGGTGCGATCTGTTCCTTGTCCGGGACCGGTCCCTTGTGCTGCCAGGCAAACCAGGCCGTGGACAGGGCCCAGCCGAGCAACCCGATACCCAGCAGCCACAGGAGCGTCTTGCCCAAAAAGGCGCCGAGGCGCAGCCAGAGGGTGATCAACATGCCAACATCCTTTTACCGGTGAGGTTCATCATTACAGTTGCGACTCCAGTGGCCCGCCCAGCACTTTCAAATACTCCAGCAAGGCCCAGCGTTCCTGCGGTTGCAGCAAGCGGCCAATGACGCCGTTACCGCGCTCGCCCGCGCGGAACTCATGGCCGCTGTTGTGATTGCCGGTAATCCGGGTGTCGAAGATAAAGCCATTGGTGAACGCTTCGGTGCGATAACCCAGGTGGCGTGGGTCGTATTCGAAGTTGCCCTTATAGAACGTGGTCGCCCGCTCGTCCTGGGGCGACAGCAACTGATAAATCGTCGGCACCGAACCGTTGTGCAGGAACGGTGGCGTAGCCCAGACCCCCGCCAGTGGCCGGGCCTTGTAGGCGCGCAGTTCACGCACGCCAATGGGCAGGCCGAAACCGTCCAGGGCCGGGCGTTCGACGGGGGTGACGCCGGCGTCGCGGTAGGCGCGGTTTTCGACGAAAGCGGTGACGTAGGCCAGGCCTTTGGCGACCGAAAGCTGGCTCAGGTCCAGCGGTTCCGTCGGGGTCGGGTGCAGTTGCACGTCCAGCTTCGCCAGTTCGGCCGGGTCCCACTGCAGGCTGGTCAGGTCGAAGCGGTGGTCGGCGATGTTATTGGCGGTGCCCGGGTCGGTGCCGATCACCTGCACAGGCAGCATGTGCAATTGCTGCACCGGCCTGTCAGGCCCCTGGACCACTTTGGGCACATGGCAGCCGGCGCAGTTTTCGGTGAACAGGGCACGGCCCTTGGCGGCCAAGGGTTTATCGATCGCGCCCAGCAACGCTTCCGGCCACACGGGCGGCTTGAGCAGTTGCAGGGTTTCTTCGATCTTGTTCAAGTCGCGCACGCGCACGCTGGAAGGGTATCGCGCGTCGCCCTGCAGCGGTTTGCCCTGGGCGTCGAAGAAATTCAGCGTGGCACCGACCCCCAGCGCTTCACCGACGTTGCGGGCCATCGGCTGCTGGGCCGATCCGTTCCATTGCACCCAGTCGAACGTCCATATTTCCCACAGTTGCGGGTAATCCACTGGCGCGTTGGCGACCCGGTAGTTTTCCGCCGAAATGGCGTCGCCGAAGCTGGCATTGGCGATGCGACCGAAGGCGTCGGTACGCCCGGGGCCTTCTTCGGTGGGGTAGAGGCCGCGATGGGTATCGTTCCAGGCCACTCGCAGGAACGTGTCCAGGGAAACCTTGAACGCCTTGCGCAGCTCTTCGTGGCGGGCGTCGTAGTCCTTGCCCAGTACCTGGCGGGCGAAGCGTTCGAATTTCCAAGGGTTGTAGTAGGTAGACGCCAGACTGGCGACCAATGCCTGTCCGAAACTGCCACCACGTAGCGTAGGAACACTAGAAGGCAGCACGTGCTGGGCCGAGCCACCATCGATCCGTATCGCCTGGCCCTTGAAGCGTAATTCGCCGGTATGACACGCCGCGCAGGTGATATCCAGGAACTGCTCGGTGCTGCCCGGGTTCTGGTGCCGGGCGAACCCTACCGGCAAGTTGCCGGGGTTGTCAGGCGAGGCTTTCTGCGCCGGATCGATCAGGAAGCCGAAGCGCGCCAGGTACTCCGGCGAAGCGAAGCGTTGTTGCGAAAAAGGCAATTCGAGGGCGGTGAACCAGTCGTAGCGCAGGCCTTTGACCTGGGTGCCCTGGGGGGTGAAGTAATACGTCTGGCGCTCGGCGGCACTCCATTGATCCAGGTAGTGCACCTGTTCGACGGGGGTATAGAACGGCAAGCGAGGATTGGCGACGTAGTAAAGCACCACGGCCACGACGACGATCAGCAGCGCGAGGAGGAGCAAGAGAATGCGAGAGAGAAGGCGCACGGTAACGTCCTTGTTTTTTTGATAAACCCTTATGCCTCAGTGCTGCGCGGCGGGCAAGTGGCCATTACCCTTGGCCTGTGGGGGAGCGGCAATGTGTCCCTGTACGTAACGGATGACAGATGCTTCATTTGCCCAGGATTAAAAAGCGTTTGCGGGCCTGAACTTATCATCACTTTGCGGCTCACATGCCGGTAGCCATTGGTCGTGGCCGCCTGATAAGCTCGCGGCTTTATTCGATTGCCCTTTAGGCGCATGAACAAGGAAATAGCATGAAACAGCATCGGTTGGCGGCGGCGGTGGCCCTGGTTGGCCTGGTACTCGCGGGTTGCGACTCGCAGACCAGCGTAGAGCTGAAAACCCCGGCGCAGAAAGCTTCCTACGGTATTGGCCTGAACATGGGCAAGAGCCTGGCTCAGGAAGGCATGGATGACCTGGACTCCAAAGCGGTCGCCCAGGGCATCGAAGATGCCGTTGGCAAGAAAGAACAGAAGCTGAAAGACGAAGAACTGGTCGAAGCCTTTGCCGCGCTGCAAAAGCGTGCCGAAGAGCGCATGGCCAAGATGAGTGAAGAGTCGGCAGCCGCTGGCAAGAAATTCCTCGAGGAAAACGGCAAGAAAGCCGGTGTTACCACCACCGCTTCCGGCCTGCAGTACGAAGTGGTCAAGAAAGCCGATGGCCCACAGCCTAAGCCGACCGATGTAGTGACCGTTCACTACACCGGCAAGCTGACCAACGGCACCGTGTTCGACAGCTCCGTCGAGCGTGGCAGCCCGATTGACCTGCCGGTCAGCGGTGTGATCCCGGGTTGGGTCGAAGGCCTGCAACTGATGCACGTCGGCGAGAAGTACAAGCTGTACATCCCGAGCGACCTGGCCTACGGCGCCCAGAGCCCGAGCCCGGCCATCCCGGCCAACTCGGTCCTGGTGTTCGACCTGGAACTGCTGGCGATCAAGGATCCGGCAAAAGAAGACGCAGCCAAGTAATCGCGTCTGCTATAACGACAACGCCTCGCTCATGCGGGGCGTTGTCGCATCTGGGCTACGGCAAATGGTAAAAAAACCGAACGCACGGGGCAGGCTACAGTCATAGGCAATACAGGCGCTGTGCTAGACGCAGTCAGCCGGTCAAGTCAATGAAATATTGGGTTTTTTTATGTGAGTAAAAAACGCCCGATCTAAGCCGGGCCCTTATGAAACGGGGGCTTCAGCGGTGAAATGCAGCTCTGTTCACAAGGTTATCCACAATTTGTGTGGATAACATTTCAGTGGGAGAAAAAATGAAGGCCCCGTGGAATTTTGCGCGATTTCTGCCGTTGGCAGGCCGCCTGCTGGCCCGCGGTCGATTACCGACGTTGCTCTTTGCCGTCGCCAGCAAAGGTGCCCGGGAGGGCGGACGGCTGGGCAAGCTCAAGGAGGACCTGCGCCTGTTGCAGGCCTTGTGCCTGGCTTACTGGCGGGGCGAATACCGCGCGGTCAGCGCCAAGTCGATGCTGTCGGTGGTGGCCGGGCTCATGTATTTCCTCAGTCCCCTGGACGCGATTCCGGATATCTTGCCGATGTTTGGCATGTTCGACGATATCGCAGTGCTGGCCTGGGTCATGAAAACCCTCGACGTTGAACTCGAGGCATTCCGCGCCTGGCGTTATCGGCAGTCTCCCGAGAAACTGGCCCAAGTCGAAAGGCTTCCCGATACCCCGGAACAACTCCAGCTCCAAGGGCAGAAAAAGTCCTGATCCCCAGAGAATTCATCACCCCGCGACCTTAGCCAGCATTTAGGATTACACTTCCAAGGAAAAAGGCTGACTCGCTAAGTGTTGTTGTCCTACGGGGTAAACATGGATATTCAAATAATCACACGTGATGGAGAGCCCGAGTACGCGGTTTTGCCGTGGGATCAGTACCAAGCGTTGTTGAAGGCAGCAGGCATCGATCAAGCTCCGCCGCGGGAAGCGACAGTCCGTCACGCGGCGGCACCCGGCCAGGTTCTCCCTGGCCTGGATCAGTTACGCAGTTTACGCGAAGGGAAGGGCATCGCCATCGAGGCGCTGGCCCGCACGGTAGGTATCAGCCCGTCTTATCTGGCCTTGATCGAGAGCGGCGAGCGACAGCCCGATGCCGCGATTCGGCGCAGTCTGGCCTGGGAGTTGACGGTGCCGGGTTGGAGGGAAGAATCGTGAGCGTACGCATCAGTCGGCAGCATTGGGATGGGTTGTTGGGTGAATTGGACCAGGCGCGTCGCCAACGCCATTTATTGACTTACCGCGCCTTGCTGGAGCGCTTGCAACTGCCCAGCCCCGCCATGCAGACCTTGACTGCGGCCCTTGAACACCTGGCGGCGCTGGACGCTCGGGCAGAACAGCCGCTGCGCAGTTCCCTGGTGATCAGCCAAGGCGCGAGCCGGTTGCCGCGCACGGGCTTCTTCGAATGCGTTGAGCGCCTGGGGCGTTTTTCCGGGCCTTCCGATGGGGTGGCTGCCGCCTCCTGGCACGCTTCGGAAGTGGTCCGGGTGTTTGAATACGAATACCCCGAGTCGGCGGAGGCCTGAGTGCTCTGGCGACTCAAGGCGCGGGTCGGTTATTGGCTGGCGCGCCGGTTGTTTCACTGGTCCTGGTTCGTCCGCCAGGCGCGTGGTTGGGCCTGGCTTGAGGGCCAATTCTCACGCATGGCGAACCTGGGCGACGTCGGTGCGCAAAGTTTCTATGGGTACATCCTCACGTTTCGCGGCCAAGGGCTGGGCGCCCGTGAAGAAGGGGTTCGCCTGCTGCGGCTGGCGGCTCTGGCCGGTGATGGCAAGGCGGCCTACCAGGTCGGCGTGATCAGCCTGGCCGGTACAACCAGCAAGGCACCGGACCCGGTCGAAGCGGCACGTTGGTGGACCCTGGCGGCAAAAGCCGGGCATCCGTTGGCCGAGATCAAGCTCAAGGCACTCGAAGCTCGCGACCGCTAGCGTTATCCACAGGCTATTCGTGACGAAGTCGGGCGGATTTAGCGAATCGCCCTACATCCTTTGTCCCGTTCCCCTGACTTAATTCCCCCGTCATCCCCGGCACAGTCTCGCGCTCCCTGAGTGCTGCGAGACGCTGCCCATGTTCGACCGTTTTTTCCTGCCGGCCCTTGAGCGAGCCTTGCCCTGATGGAGCAGGTGAACCGTATCGAGCAGGAACTCGACAGTTTCAAGGACACCCTGTCGGTCTACCGCGACCAACTTGAGCGCTGGTACAGCCGGGCGGCGGACCGAGCCAGCCACGCGGCCGACTTGCCCTCGCTGATGGGCATGGAGCGGCTGATCCGCTTCGGCGACAGCACCACCGTCGTCAGCAGCGGTGACGATGATTTCCTCTCCACGGTCGTCCAGTGCCCCCTGGGTGGGGTGATGACGATCGAGAGCAAGTTCGAGTCGGTGTACGACATCCCGCTGGGCGACATCGTGGTGGATGTGGTGGAGGTGAACAGCGGCAAGGTCACGCCGGTGACCCTGGACGCCCAGGGGCTCGGGACTTTCGAGGGGGAGGCGGGCAAGTCCTATCGGGTTCATGTCCAGGACAAGGTGTCTCCCGGGCAGATCGAGACGCTGTTTTCTTCCTACGATGGCTTGACTCGGGATCTGACGGACTGGCTACGGGGTGAGTGGCAAGGCTTCAAGCCGCGATGGGCCCGGCAGTCCTTGGCGACATCGGCGGCTGCGGTGGGGAACGGGTTGCTCGCCGGCAGTTGGGCGGCGATCGAGGGTGTGTGGGACAGCATCAGCCTGTTGTCGGACATTCTCAAGGATCCTGGTCAGTTTGTTGATCGATTGGGTGACAGCGCCGATCAGTTGAAGAAACTGGCACGAGACACGCCGCTGCTGATGGCGAAGCTGCAACTGCTGGCCAGCGACGAAGCGGCGCTGTGCCTGTTGGTGCGCACTGCCAGCCTCTGGCTGGAGATGCTGCCGCCCAGCGAAGTCGCCGGCGACACGGCCGAAGCACTCTCGACCGTGGTGGTGCAGTGCGTGATCGACTTGCTGATCGGCGTGGTCTTGACCTTTGCCGGTGCGGGGGCCGGGATCGCCTACCTGTCGATGCGGTTGGCCAGGCACGGCGCAACCCTGCTGAACGCCATGCAGCGTTTCGTCAAGGCGATCTTCGCGGTGGTCAACGGCTTCATGACCTACGTGGATCGCTACAAAACCGTGGCGGCACGGGGCATCGCGGCGGGAGTAAAAAAAGGCCGTATGCAACTGCGCTGGGATGCGCAGCGCAACACCACGCTGAAAA
>NZ_JACNDD010000068.1:0-35045 GCF_017351395.1 Pseudomonas sp. FW305-28 | reverse complement strand
GTGCCGGCCATTGGGGCTGCTGCGCAGCCCAGCGGGAGCAAGCTCCCTCGCCACAGGTATCACTCAGCTCGACCATCTGCTGGATCCCCAGGGCAAAACTGTGGGAGCAAGGCTTGCCCGCGATGCAGGCACCTCGGTCCCCGGAAACCGTGTCGCCTTGATCGCGGGCAAGCCTTGCTCCCACAGGGGATGAGTTTCCCTCTCCTTCATCTGTCACATGGCTTGAAGGTGTGTTCGAGGCCTACATCACCCGCCAACCCCCACCCAATGCCTTGTACAACGCCACGCTCGCCTGTACCCGCGCCAGCCTTAACTGCACGTTCATGTCCTGGGCGGCGTACAGCGTGCGTTGGGTTTCCAGCACGGTGAGCAGGTCTTCGGCGCCGGCCTGGTAGCGGCGCTGGGCGATGTCGAAGGCGGTCTGGGCCTGGTGCAGTTCTTCGCTTTGCCATTGCCGTTGCTGGTCCAGGCCATGGATGCCGTTCAGGGCTTTTTCGACGTCGGCGAAGCCGTTGATGATGGCGGCGCGATAGAGCTCCAGCAGTTCTTCCTGGCGGGCGGTGGCTTTGTCCCGTTCGGCACTCAGGCGGCCGTTGTTGAAGATCGGCGCGGCCAGGCCGGCGGTGAGGTTGTAGACGTTGTTGCGCAGCAACTGGTCGGCGATGTCGGCGCCGGTGGCCAGGCTCAGGCCGAGGGTCGCGGTGGGCAGCATGGCGGCGCGGGCCACGGTGATGTCGGCCTGGGCGGCAGCGAGGCGCGCTTCGGCGGCGGCGATGTCCGGGCGGCGGCGCAGCAGTTCGCTGGGCACGCCGGCGTCGATGGCGGGCCAGTGCAGGCGGTCGAAGCTGTCGTCGTCGAGCCGGACCGACTGCACCGGCTGCCCCAGCAGTGTCGCCAGGGTGATCACGGCCTCCCGGGCCTGTTGCTGCACTTGGGGTACGCGGCGTTGCTGGGCCGCCACCAGGCTTTTTTGCTGGGACAGTTCCAGGGCCGTGGCGCTACCGGCGTCGTAGCGGGTCTGGACCAGGTCGAGTACGCGTTGGGCGTTGTCCAGGTTCTGTTCGGCGATGCGCTGTTGTTCGCGCAGGGACAACGCCTGGGTGTAGCTGTTGGCGACGCCGCTGAGCAGGGTCAACTCCACGGTCGCGCGGTCGAACTGGCTGGCCGACAACGTGCTCAGCGCACTGTCCCGGGCCGCCCGCTTGCCACCCCAGAAGTCCAGCTCATAGGTGGCGCTGAGGTTGGCGTCGTAGTAGTCGATGGTGCGGTTGTCCCGGTCGACATCCAGTTGGCTGTAGCCTTTGCCGCGCAACAATTCCTGGCGATTGCCGTTGAGCCCGGCCGTGACCGCTGGCAGCAACGGCGCCCCGGCGATCACCGCGCTGGCCTGGGCCTGGCGCACCCGGGCCATGGCGGCGGCCAGGTCGTGGCTGTCCCGGCGCGCCTGTTCGATCAAGCGGTTCAATGGCGGGCTGCCGAAGTGCGTCCACCATTGCTGGTTATCCGCTTGGGCGCTGGGCGTATCGAGGTGTTGCCAGGCCTGTGGCGGCTGGATGCCGCTGTCCGGTGCCGACGCAGGGGTGGCGCAGGCCGCCAGCAACAGGCTGGCGGCCAGGAGGGTCAGGTGCGCTTTCATAGGGTGGGGTTCATTCACTGGTGAGGGCCGCGACCGGGTCGAGGCGGGCGGCCTTGCGGGCGGGCATGAAGCCGAAGACGACGCCGGTGACCAGGGCGCAGCCGAAGGCGCCGAACGCCGCCAGCCATTCGAAGGCCACGGCGATCTTGCCCAGCAATAAGGCACCGCCCACCAGCAGGGCCAGGCCGATACCGGCGAGCCCGCCGACCACCGAGAGCATCACCGCTTCGGTGAGGAACTGGCGCAGGATGTCGCGTTGCCGGGCGCCGGTGGCCATGCGGATACCGATCTCGCGAGTCCGTTCGCGTACGGTCATGAGCATGATGTTCATCACGCCGATGCCGCCCACCAACAGCGAAATCGCCGCAATGGCCCCGAGCATCAGCGACAGCGTGCCCTGGGTGCGTGCCTCGGCCTGGATCATCGCGGCGTTGTTGGTCAGCTCGAAATCCTGCTTGCCGTCGTGCAGGCGCAACAAGGTGCGGGAGACCGCCTGTTCGGCCTCCTTGACCTTGCCCGCGTCCCGGGCGGCGATCACCACGTATTCGGGATGGCGCGTGCCGAACAACCGCACGCTGGCGGCGGAGTAGGGCACGGCGATGCGATTGTCGGCGTCCGAATCCCCGGAGCTGGCGCCTTTTTCCGCCAGTACGCCGACCACCTGGAACGGCATGTTCTCGATCAGGATGTAGCGGCCGATGGGGTCGGCGACATCCTTGAGCAGTTTCTGCCGGACCTTGTGGCCGATCACCGCCACCGCTGCGGCGCCGCGTTCGTCGGCGTCGCTGAAGTAACTGCCCTCGGCCACCGGCCAATTGAAGATGGCCGGGAAATTCGTGTCGTTGCCGCCAACGTAGCTGGTGTGGTCGAGGTTGCCGAAACGCACGCTGGCTTCGGCACCGTTGACCGGCATGATGCGCTGCACTTCGGGCAGGTCGGCGAGGGCTGCCAGGTCGTATTCGCTGATGATGCCCTTGGCGGCGCGTGGCGTGGGCGCGCTGCCGTTGAGGTAGATGATGTTCGAGCCGAACGCGCCCATCTGGGCCATGACCTGGCGCTTGCTGCCTTCGCCCACGGCCAGCATCACCACCACCGAGGCCACGCCGATGACAATGCCGAGCAGGGTCAGGGCGGTGCGAAAGCGATTGATCCACATCACCCGCCACGCCGCCTGTACCGCGTCCACCAGCTCACCTTTCCAGGCGCCGTTGTGTTCGCTGCCGGCGCTCAGGCGCTGGCGCAGGTCCACGGCTTTCAGGGCCTTGGGATTGGCGTGCACTTCGTGTGACAAAGAGGGGGCGCTGTCGCTGATGATCAGCCCATCGCGGATTTCGATGATGCGCTTGGCCCGGGCCGCCACTTCGCGGTCGTGGGTGATCAGGATCACCACGTGGCCCTGGCTCGCCAGTTCGTCGAGCAACGCCATGACCTCGATGCCGCTCTGGCTGTCGAGGGCGCCGGTGGGTTCGTCGGCGAGGATGATGTGGCCGCCGTTCATCAAGGCCCGGGCAATCGACACCCGCTGCTGCTGGCCACCGGAGAGTTGATGGGGGCGGTTACCGGTGCGACTGGCCAGGCCGAGGCGGTCGAGCAGGGCGCTGGCCCGGGCGTGGCGCTCAGCGGCCGAGGTGCCGGCATAGATGGCCGGCATCTCGACGTTTTCCTGGGCGGTGCCGGAAGGAATCAGGTGATAGCCCTGGAACACGAAGCCGAATGCTTCGCGCCGCAGCCAGGCCAGCTCGTCACTGCCCAGGCCGGCGACGTCTTCGCCGGCGAAACGGTACTCACCGCTGGTGGGGCGGTCCAGGCAGCCGAGGATGTTCATCAGGGTGGATTTACCGGAGCCGGACGCCCCGACAATCGCCAGGAACTCCCCGGCGTGAATGGACAAATCGATGCCGCGCAGCACCTCCACCCGAGGGCTGTCGCCACCGCCGTAGGCCTTGCGAATGTCCCGCAGTTCGATCAGGGGCGTGCTCATTCAGCCTCCGCTGCCGCTGGCGGGGCCGATCAGCACCCGGTCGCCTTCGCTCAGGCCGTCGAGAATCTGCGTGCGCAGCCGATCGCTGACGCCGGTGCGAACGGTGCGTGGCTGGACGTCGCCATTGTCGGCCAGCACCCGCACCTGGTCGGCGTCCCGCAGGGCGGCGATGGGCACGGTCAGCACGTCCTTGGCCTGGGCGGCGACGAAAAACACCTGGGCGGTCATGTCGGTCATCAGCGCGCGGTCGGCGTTGTCGACGTCCAGCAACACGGTGTAGAGCACCACCCGCTCACTGCCGCTGCGGCCTCCGGTGGGGCTGCCGCCCTGGCTGGCCTCCAGCGGGCGTGGCGGTACGGGGAGGATCTGGCGAACGGTGCTGCTCCAGCGACGGCTGCCGCCGGCCAGGGTGGTGAAGTAGGCGGTCATGCCCGGCTTGACGTGGCCGATGTCGGCTTCCGAGACTTCGGCCCAGACCGTCATCGGCGACAGCCGGGCGATGCGCAGGATCAGCGGGGTTTGCTGCTGGGCGTTGAGGGTCTGGCCTTCCCGGGCACCGACGGCGACCACGGTGCCGCTCATCGGCGCATAGATGCGCGTGTAGCCCAGCTCGGCCTCGTCGCTGCGCAGGCTGGCCTGGGCCTGGCGGATCTGGGCCTGGAACATGTCGATGCGCGCCTGGGTCGCCCGCACTTCGGCCTGGGCGGTCTGCACGTCTTCCTCGCGGGTGGCGCCGCCGGCCTTGAGTTGCTGCTGGCGGCGGAATTTCTGCTGCGCCAGGTCGTGCTGGGCACGCTGTTCCTGAAGCTGGGCCTTGAGGTTCTCGATCGAAAAACGCCCGGCGTCGAGCCTGGCTTTTTGCGTGGACGGGTCGATTTCCACCAGCAGTTGGCCTTCGCGTACCTCGTCGCCGGCCTCCACGTGAATCTTCTGGATCTGCCCGGACGCCTGGGCGCCGACGTCGACATAACGCCGCGGTTGCAAGGTGCCCAGGGCGGTGACGCTGTTTTCGATATCGCCACGGGTGACGGGCGCGGTGACCAGGGGCGCGCGGCTGGGCACGACCGCTTGCCACGCGGCGAAGGCCACGGCCGGAAGCAGGGCGAAGGTGAGAAGCCAGGCGCGTCGGGTAGGGCGGGGACGTTTCATGCAGGGTTCCGGCCGGTGATATCGGGCCCGTCCCAGGAAGGGCAGGGACGGGGGGCTGTTCTGGTAAACGAGCGCTTTGGGCGGGAATTTACTGGCTTGAAACACTTGGTAGCAGGTTGGCGAATCAGCCGAAGCGACCCCGAACCCTGTGGCGAGGGAGCAAGCTCGCGCTGGGCTGTGTAGGAGCTGGCGAAGCCTGCGATCTTTTGATCTTTCGCTTGAGACTCAAGTGTCTGGGGAAAGATCGCAGCCTCGCTCCGCTCGTCAGCTCCTACAGGCCCAGCTCGCCACAAAAGCCAGGGCCGACACCTCGTCAACTGAACGAATCAACCCCGATACCAACCACCGCTTTAAATCTATATGAGAATTACTATAAATTACGCGATCGAAGCTGCCATTATCGTGCCATGCCCTTTTCAGGCATGCCGAAGTGGCACAGGGATAGCTGGCGCAGCCATTGCGCACGGGAGTCATGTTGGAAAACTACTATCGCGAGCTGGTGTGTTTCCTGAACGCCAGGCTAGGCAACCGCCAGGCGGCCGAGGATGTGGTGCATGACGCCTATGTGCGGGTGCTGGAGCGTGCCAGCGACACGCCCATCGAACAGCCTCGGGCGTTCCTCTACCGCACGGCGCTGAACCTGGTGATCGACGGGCATCGACGCAACGTCCTGCGCCAGGTCGAATCCCTGGATGTGCTGGACAACGAAGAGCGCTTCTTCACGCCATCGCCCCACACCAGTCTCGACCATGGCCAGCGCCTGGACATGCTGCAGCGCGCCCTGGCCGAGCTGTCGCCGCTGTGCCGCGAGAGTTTTCTGCTGCGCAAGCTCGAAGGCCTGTCCCACCCGCAAATCGCCGAGCGCCTGGGCATTTCCCGGGCACTGGTGGAAAAGCACATCGTCAACGCCATGAAGCACTGCCGCGTTCGCGTGCGTCAGTGGGACGCGCCCTGATTCGAGCGTCGCCGGTCACCCGGCGGTAAATTTTTTTTCACTGTCCTCGTTCCTCTCAACAGACGACTTGCCGGCGCCTTCAGTGCCGGTCAGGTTCCCCAGGCTTTTCGTGCCCTGTTGAGGGGCTTTTCCAGAGGACACTGGACATGACACAGGCAATTGCATCGCCCATCGTTCACGACTTGATCGGCATTGGCTTCGGCCCTTCGAACCTGGCGCTGGCCATCGCGCTGCAGGAGCGGGGGCCGGTCCAGGGTGAACTGGACGTGCTGTTCCTCGACAAGCAGGCCGACTACCGCTGGCACGGCAACACCCTGGTGACCCAGAGCGAGTTGCAGATTTCCTTCCTCAAGGACCTGGTGACCCTGCGCAACCCCACCAGCCCGTATTCGTTCGTCAATTACCTCAAGCACCATGGCCGCCTGGTGGACTTCATCAACCTCGGCACCTTCTACCCGTGCCGCATGGAGTTCAATGATTACCTGCGCTGGGTGGCCGGACACTTCAGCGCACAGAGCCGCTATGGCGAGGAAGTGCTGCGCATCGAACCGGTGCTGCACAACCAGCAGGTCGAGGCGCTGCGGGTGATTTCCCGCGACGGCCAGGGCGAAGAGCTGGTCCGCACCACCCGCTCGCTGGTGGTCAGCGCCGGCGGTACCGCGCGCATTCCCGACGCGTTCAAGGCGTTCAAGGATGACGCACGGGTGTTCCACCATTCCCAGTACCTGGAGCGCATGGCGGGTCAGCCGTGCGTGAAGGGCCAGCCGATGAAGATCGCCATCATCGGCGGTGGGCAGAGCGCGGCCGAGGCCTTCATCGACCTCAACGACAGCTTCCCTTCGGTACAGGTCGACATGATCCTGCGCGGCTCGGCCCTCAAGCCGGCGGACGACAGCCCGTTCGTCAACGAAGTGTTCTCGCCGGAGTTCACCGACCTGGTGTTCCAGCAACCCCACAGCGAGCGCGAGCGCCTGGTCAACGAGTACCACAACACCAACTATTCGGTGGTGGACATCGACCTGATCGAGCGTATCTACGGGATTTTCTATCGCCAGAAAGTTTCTGGCATCGCCCGTCATGCATTCCGCACCCTCACCACGGTGGAGAAGGCCACGGCCACCGCCGCCGGCGTGGAACTGGCGGTGCGCAACAACGCCACCGGCGAGCTGACGGTACGCCGTTATGACGCCGTGGTGCTGGCCACCGGTTACGAGCGGCAGATGCACCGCACCCTGCTGGAGCCGCTGGCGCAGTACCTTGGGGATTTCGAGGTGGATCGCAACTACAAGCTGATTACCGACGAGCGCTGCAAGGCGGCGATCTACATGCAGGGCTTCTGCCAGGCCAGCCATGGCCTGAGCGATACGCTGCTGTCGATCCTGCCGGTGCGTGCCGATGAGATTGCCGGCTCGCTCTATGAGCATGGGAACAATCGCGGACAGGCTCGTCCAGTACGCGACATGCTGTTGGCCGCTGTATAGGCCCTGTAGGAGCGAGTCACCCCCTGTGGGAGCGAGCTTGCTCGCGATGGCGTCAGTTCAGCCAATATTGAAGTGGCTGACACTACGCCATCGCGAGCAAGCTCGCTCCCACAGGCCATAGGTCCTCTCTCTGGTCACTCGCAGGAAATTCTTCAGAAACTTCCTACACTCATGTCATGCGTCTGTTGGACAGGCGCATCGACGGTTCGCTGTTCCCTCGTATTGGCAGTCTGAACCCCCAACCGGTCACCCTGACTGAGGTCGGTGGTGCGCCGGGCCGACCACGCCAAGCGAAACACCCTGACCAGATGATGCTGCTTTTACGCACAGGCCTGGTGGCGCTGTTGCTGGGCTCATTGAGCGTGGCGCTACCGGTAGGCGCGGCCCCTGAGTCGTTGCAGGTGCTCGGGCGCTCCAATGTGGAGGATTATGCGGTGTCCCTGGACGCTGCCGACTGGGCCTGGCTGCGCCAGAAGGGCACGTTGCGGCTGGGGGGCTCGGCGCCGGACTATGCGCCTTTCAGCATCACCGGCAATGGTCGCGACTATGAAGGCCTGACGGCCGACTATGCGCAATTGCTGGGGCAACTCTTGCACGTCACGGTGCAGGTCCAGCGCTATCCGTCCCACGCCGAAGCGCTCCAGGCCCTGCGCGGCGGTGAGATCGACCTGCTCGGCACCGCCAACGGCTTCGAAGCCGCCGATCCGGACCTGGCGATGTCCCAGGCCTATGCCGATGACCTGCCGACCCTCGTGGCCCGCATCGACGACAGCCAGGACTTGCCCCCGGACCTGGCGGGCAAGCGGGTGGCCATGCTGTATCACTATTTGCCGCCGGAGACGGTCAAGGGGTTTTATCCCGAGGCTTCGTTGCAGCTGTTCCCCTCGACCTTGAGTGCCATCGGCGCCGTGGCGTTTGGTCAGGCCGACGTCTACCTGGGGGATTCGATCAGTTCCAACTACCTGATCAGCAAGAATTACCTGAACAATGTGCAACTGGCCGATTTCTCGCGTATGGAAGTGCAGCCGTTCACCTTTGCGGTCAGTCGCGACAACGAGCGCGTGTTGCGCATCGTCAATTCCGCGCTGCACGCCATTCCCGCCAGCGAACGCATGGTCATCCTGCGGCGTTGGAGCGCTGGCGGGGCGAGCATGCCCGGTCAGCAGGCGCTGCATTTCAGCGTCAACGAACAGCGTTGGCTGGACGCCCACCCGCGCATCAAAGTCGCCGCCAATGAAAACTTCCTGCCGCTGACGTTCTTCGACGAGCAAGGCCATTTGCGCGGGATCGGCGCCGATGTGCTGGCGCGGATCAGCTTGCGCACCGGTTTGAAATTCGATGTGCAGCGGGGCGATTCGGTTGACGATTTGATCGGGCAGATCAAGAGCGGCAAGGCCGACGTCCTGGCAACCGCCATCCCCAGCGCCGAACTCGAGGACGAGTTGCGCTTTACCCGACCGTACCTGACGAATCCGTTCGTGTTGGTGGTGCCGGTCAGGGCCAAGGCGCTGACCTTGGACCAGATGGCGGGCAAGCGCGTGGCGCTGGTGCGTGGCAACGTGCTGCGCGAGTTCCTGCTGGAGCAGTTCCCCCGCATGCAGTTGGTGGCGGCGCAGAATGCGGCCGACGCCATGGCCATGGTCGCCGCCGGCACGGCAGATGCTGCGATCAACCCGCTGATCAGCGCACGCTACATGATTTCCCGCCAGTACCGCGACACGCTGCAAGTCACCAGCACCGTGGGCACCTTGCCCGCGCACATCGCCCTGGCGACGAACCGGGGCGCATTGGAGCTTTACTCGATCCTGGACAAGGCGCTGTTGAGTATTTCCCCGGAAGAAATGGACGAGCTGACCAACCGCTGGCGCAGTGAGGTGGTGATCGACGACAGTTATTGGCTGCGCAACCGCACCACGATCCTCCAGGGGTTCGCCGTTGCTGCGCTGCTGTTGCTGGTGGCCTTGGGCTGGAGCATTTATCTGCGGCGGCTGTTGGAACAGTTGCGCGTGGCCAAGGAAAGCGCCGACGAGGCCAATCGGGCCAAGACCACTTTCGTGGCGACCATGAGCCATGAGATCCGCACGCCGATGAATGCGGTGATCGGCCTGCTGGAGCTGGCCCTGAAAAAAGCCGACCAAGGCATCGTCGACCGATTCGCCATCGAAGTCGCGTCGGGTGCGGCCCATGGCATGCTGGACCTGATCGGCGACATCCTCGACATCGCCCGCATCGAGTCGGGCAAGTTGTCGCTGGTGCCGCAGCGGGCCAATCTGCACACGTTGATCGAGTCGGTGGCGCGGATTTTCGAGGGCCTGGCCTGGCAGAAACACCTGCGCTTGCATTGGGTGCTGGATGCCGGGATCGACCGCGACGTGTTGATTGATCCATTGCGTTTCAAGCAGATCGTCTCGAACCTGTTGAGCAACGCCATCAAGTTCACCGACCAGGGTGAAGTGCGCCTGAGTGTGCGCGGCGAGCCGGTCCCTGGGCACGAACGCCTGGGTCTTTGCCTGCGGGTGGAGGACACCGGTTGCGGTATTTCCCCCGAGGATCAGCGCCGCCTGTTCAGCCCCTTTGCCCAGGCCGGCCAGCACCCGCAGTCGGCTCGCAGCGGTTCCGGGTTGGGGTTGGTCATCAGCCGGACGTTGTGCGAAATGATGGGGGGCACCCTGGTGTTGCATAGCGTGCCGGGGGAGGGCACGCAGGTTGAGATTCTGCTGGAGCTGCCCTTGCTCGATGCGCTGCCGGCGGCGCCTGCCGAGGTCGAGGCGCTGCTGCCGGTCCCGGCGCTGAGTATCCTGGTGGTCGACGACTACCCGGCCAACCGCTTGCTGCTGTCCCAGCAATTGGGCTACCTGGGCCATCGCGTCCGGGAGGCGCAGAACGGTGTCGACGGTCTGCAGGCTTGGCGCAGCGAACACTTCGATGTGGTCATCACCGACTGCAACATGCCCTTGATGAGCGGCTACGAACTGGCCCGTACCATTCGCGCCGAAGAGCGCGATCATAGCCTGTCGCCGGTGGTGATCCTGGGGTTCACCGCCAACGCCCAGCCCGAGGAAAAGCAGCGCTGCGCCGAAGCCGGGATGGACGATTGCCTGTTCAAGCCCATCGGCCTCAAGGCACTCAATGCGTGCCTGGCTTCGGTCATGCCGGATGCGCGGGCGCCCCAGTCCGGCGATGGCCTCGACTTGACCGGGCTGGAGCAACTGACCGGTGGCGACACCAGTGCGATCAGGGCGTTGCTGGAGGAACTGGTCAGCAGCAATGCCGCGGATCAAGCGCGACTGCTGGACTTGTCTACCCGACAGGACTTGCCGGGCCTGGCGGACCTGGCGCACCGGATCAAGGGCGGGGCGCGGATCATCCAGGCGCAACGCCTGATCGCCGCCTGCGAGGCGCTGGAAAGCGCTTGTCGAGGGAACGACACGGTGCTGCTCGCCGAGGCCGTGGAAGACCTTCGCCAAGCCATCGAGCACCTGGCGGAACGACTGAAAACCCACCTGGAGGAATAGGCGCTATAGGAGCTGTATGAATTGTATGAACCGTAGGAGCTGACGAGTGCAACGAGGCTGCGATCTTTCCAAAGACCCTTGAATCCCAAGCGAAAGATCAAAAGATCGCAGGCTTCGCCAGCTCCTACAATCCCAAGCGAACGATCAAAGATCGCAGGCTTCGCCAGCGCCTGCAAAGCGCCGAGCGGGATAAATTCCCTCGCCATAGGGGCTGTGTCTGTCCTTATTTTAGGATTAGTCCTACATCGCCCTTCAAACGCTTCCTCTAGCCTGAGCGCCCTGAATGTTCTTGAGCCGGTGCCTACCTGGCGCGTTGCTATTGGAAAGCTTGCCATGCCGAACAAAGCACTTCGTATCCTGATTGCCGACCCACAACAGACCTATCGAATCGTGCTGGAGCGTCTGTTCAACCAACAGGGCTACCACCGGATTGTCCCCGTGAGCCATTTGCAGGAACTGCTCACGCTGGTGGAGTACGGCAGCGAGCCGTTCGACCTGATTGTCGTCAACGGGGCGTTGGCGGACGGGGCGTTGGACCTGCACGATTTTGTGATCTACAACCCGCAGATTCGTCACGGGATGATCTACAACGCGCAACCGGCCAGTCAGTCGCCGGTGCCTGTGGCGCGTCGATCGAACGTGCATCTGAGCCAGGCGCCACTGCCTGATCTCGCGTCACTGCGACGCCTGATGGAACGGGTCGATCCTCCTATCCATGAGCCGTTTCAACCGTGGGTTCGCCCCCTCAGGCAGGGTCATGGACGCTGAACCAGACCGTTGGTCCGCACTGTCAGGTTTGACAGGTGGCAGGGCCTGGCACTTGTGCAAGAGTCCGGTGCGGTCATGGCACCGGTGCCGTTTGTATTGTTTTGGGGAGCTGCCTTGAAAGACGTGTTGATCGTGGATGACCACCCTGTCATTAGAGGGGCGCTGCGGCTCATTTGCCAGAATGAGGCGTTCACCCACATCCGGGACGCCAGCGGCGCGGCCGATGCCCGGGGCATCATCAAGGAGAGTGCGCCAGACCTGGTGATCCTGGATTTGGTGATGAACGGTTTCGATGGCCTGGACCTGCTGGTCTGGATCATGGCCCAGTTTCCTGAATGCAGCGTGCTGGTGTTCACGTCCCAGGATGCGCAGCACTTCTGCAACCGCTGCATCTCGGCCGGGGCCCGGGGCTTTGTGACCAAAAAAAGCGACCTCAAGGAACTGACCAAGGCCATCCAGGCGTTGAAGTCCGGTTATGCCTATTTCCCCCAGATGCCCGTCAGGCTGGATTTCCAGCAACGCAGCGAACAGCAAGCCCTGGAAAGCCTCTCCACCCGCGAACTGTCCATCTTGCGCATGCTGGCCATGGGCATGCGTGGCAAGGACATCGCTGAAAGCCTGTTCCTGAGTCCAAAAACCGTCAGCACCTACAAGAGCCGTCTGTTGGAAAAGCTGGGGCTGCAATCCTTGGTGGGGTTGTCGGAGTTTGCCAAGCGCAATCACCTTTGAATGAGTGACACCCAACCCTGTGGGAGCGAGCTTGCTCGCGATGGCGTTGGCACATCCAACACTTATGCAAGCTGAACCACGGCTCTCGCGAGCAAGCTCGCACAGGTTCTTGATCGTTCTCCAAATGGAACGCTAAGGCCGGCTTTTGCCGTCTAGTGCTTCAAGGGTGTGGGTTTTAAGCTGTGTCCATCAAATCGCAGTACCTGATTTTGGAGACACGGCATGAAAAACATCATTGGCCTCTACACCAGCCCGCGGCCCCATTGGGTCGGCGACGGTTTCCAGGTGCGCACGCTGTTTTCCTACGACAACCTGGGCAAGCACATCAGCCCGTTCCTGCTACTGGACCACGCCGCCCCCACCGAATTCACGCCGACCAGCGAGCGCCGCGGCGTCGGCCAGCACCCCCATCGTGGGTTCGAAACCGTGACCATTGTCTACCAGGGCGAACTGGAACACCGTGACTCCACCGGCAGCGGCGGCAAGATCGGTCCCGGCGATGTGCAATGGATGACCGCCGCTTTCGGCATCATCCACGAAGAGTTCCACTCCGAAGCGTTTGCCCGCCAGGGCGGGTTCATGGAAATGGTCCAACTGTGGGTCAACCTGCCCGCCAAGGACAAGATGGCCCCGGCCGGCTACCAGACGATCCTCAAGGGCGACATTCCGAACATCGCCCTGAAGGACAACGCCGGCAGCCTGCGCCTGATCGCCGGAAGTTTCGAAGGGCATCAAGGCCCGGCACGGACCTTCACCCCCATCGACGTTTGGGACATCCGCTTGAATGCCGGGAAAACCCTCACCCTTGACCTGCACGAAGGCCACAACACCGCCTTGGTGGTGCTGCGGGGCTCGGTCCAGGCCAGTGGCCGCGAACGGGTCGAAGCCGGGCAGATGGCCCTGTTCGACCGGGCCGGCGACCAATTGAGCCTGCAAGCCAATAACGACGCGGTGGTGTTGCTGCTCAGTGGCGAGCCGATCGACGAACCCATCGTGGGCCATGGTCCGTTCGTGATGAACAGCGAACAGGAAATCCACCAGGCCTTCAATGATTTCCACTCCGGGCGCTTTGGCCGGATGGACGATTGAACGCGAAACCGACAGTCGCGCAGCACCTACACCCACCGTGGGAGCGAGCTTGCTCGCGATAGCGGTCTGATAGTCAATGCACCCTTGACTGACACACCGCTATCGCGAGCAAGCTCGCTCCCACATGGGGATCTGCGGGGGATCTCTACAGCGTGTTCAAACTGTGCCAATCTTCGCCAATCGCCCTCCTGGAGCTGTCCCGATGCTGTTTCTGATCTCCGAGCACCCGCTGCTCTGTGCCCTGGCGCTGCTGGTGCTCGACCTACTGATGTGGCATCTGGTCAGTGCGGATCGGATCTATTGGAAAGTCGGCGCAAGGCTGGTGATTTTTTCGTTGTTCAGCGTGCTGCTGTTCAACGAAGGCCTCAACCCCATGGTCCCGGCGCAGTGGGTCGAGGATGTGCCGCGACACTTGGCCGCTACTGGTTTGCAGATCACTTGGTGGCTGTTCGCCGCGCGAACCCTGACGGTGCTGATCGTGGCGGCGATGATGCAACGGGTCGGCCACACCGGGCGGTTGTTGCAGGATTTGCTCGGCGCGGTGATTTTCCTGATCGCCGTCATCGCGGCACTGGCCTACGTGCTGGATTTACCGGTCAAGGGCGTGCTGGCCACCTCCGGCGCGATGGCGATCATCGTCGGCCTGGCCTTGCAGAGCACCCTCAGCGACGTGTTCTCCGGAATCGTGCTCAACACCACCAAGCCCTATCAGCTCGATGATTGGATTTCCATCGACGGCACTGAAGGCCGGGTCACCGACATCGATTGGCGGGCCACGCGCTTGCAGACCGCCCAGGGCAGCATGGCGGTGATTCCCAACTCGTTGGCGGCCAAGGCCAAGGTCATCAACTTCAGTCGCCCCAGCGATGTCCATGGCCTGTCCATCAGCATCCAGGTCAGCCCGCATGCGCGGCCACAAACCGTGATCGATGCGTTGGAGCGGGCCATGATTGGCTGTCGTTCCCTGCTCGCCACCCCGGCACCCAGCGTCGCGCTCAAGAGCAGCGGCAGTGGCGGGGCGGAGTATGAAGTCAGCGGGTTCGTCGCCTCCATGGCCCTGAAACGCACGGTGCGCAACCAGTTGTTCGACCTGGCGTTCCGGCATTTGCAGGCGTCGGGCGTGAGCCTGCTGTCCACCAGTGAAAGCGCCACGCCCCAGGCGGTGTCGCGGCCCCGGGCATTGCTGGAAAGCTCGAGCATTTTCTCCACCCTGCGCCAGGATGAGAAAGACACCTTCAGCCAGAACATGACCCTGCAAACTTTCCGCGCCGGCGATGTGATCCTGGCGGCGGGGGAGGTCAGCGATCATCTGTTCATCATCGAGTCAGGGGTGGTCAGTGTCACCCTGATGCGCAACGGCCAGCCACTCGAGGGCGGACGCATGGGGCCGGGGGAAGTGATCGGCGAAGCCGGGATCGTCGCGGATCAGGCGGCCCTGGCGACTTTTTCCGCCAAGACGTTCTGCACCCTGTACCGCATCGAAAACAGCTACCTCAAGCCGTGCCTCGAGGCCCGTCGCGACATCAACGATGCGATGAAAAACCTGCTGGACGTGCGCATGCACCTGGCCCAGAACCTCACCCGCGACCTGCCCAAGCCCGTCGCCAAGAAGCGCTTCCTGCAGTGGCTGCGCAGCCGGGCCTGAAGCCTATCTTGAAGTCCCCATGTCCCTTGTGGCGCCCTCGCCACAAGCGCCTCCAGCCCTCCTTCAGGTAAACCCCGACGCGTTCCCCATTGGCCACCCGAACTTCCCAACAATTGGCTATTTGTCCCGCGCCACTGCACGGCTAACGTAGCGCTACACCTCATTGTTCTGGAGTTCACCATGCAACCGCGTATCGATTTCTACACCGCGTCCCCTGACGCTTTCAAAGCCATGCTGGCCCTGGAAAACGCCGCCTCGAACCTGGGCCTGGAGAAGTCCCTGCTGGAGCTGGTCAAGTTGCGCTCCTCGCAGATCAACGGCTGCGCTTTCTGCATCGACATGCACACCGCGGATGCCCGCAAGGACGGCGAGACCGAACGTCGCCTGTACGCCGTGACCGCCTGGCGCGAAGCGCCGTTCTTCACCGGCCGCGAACGCGCCGCACTGGCCTGGACCGAAGCCCTGACCCGCCTGAGCGACACCCACGCGCCGGACGCCGACTATGCCCTGCTGAGCGAGCATTTCAGCCCCAAGGAAATGGTCGACCTGACCGTGGCGATCAACGCCATCAATGGCTGGAACCGCTTGGCGGTGGGCTTTCGCAAGATGCCTGAGGCGTAGTCGGGCGAAGAAGAAAAAAACCTGTGGGAGCGAGCTTGCTCGCGATAGCGGTCTGATAGTCAATGCACCCTTGACTGACACACCGCCATCGCGAGCAAGCTCGCTCCCACAAAGGTTTATGCCTCAGTTTTAAAGCTTCGGACGACAGGCGCCGTAATAGGTTTGCTTCACATGAATAATAACCATTACTATTCACGCCCCGTTTCCACAGCGCGCCGCGATGACCCCCAAGCTGCCCCGCAGACCCGGCTTTTTCGAGCATTACGAAGAGTTGATCGGCACCTGGACCCGTCGCCTGCGCAATCGCCAGCAGGCCGAGGACCTGGCCCATGACACCTTCGTGCGGGTGCTTGAGTCCGATTCGAGCGGGGTCGAGCAGCCACGGGCGTATTTGCATCAGACGGCACGCAACATTGCAGTGGATGGCTATCGGCGCGAAGATCGACGGGGGGCCATGGAAGAGGCTGTCATCGACCCTGGTCAGTCGTTCTCGGGCGACCCGGAGCACTTCATGCACGCGATCCAACTGGCGGACTCGATCGAGCGGGCGCTTGCCGAGCTGCCGGCCAACTGCCGCACGGTGTTCGTCTGGCAGAAGATCGAAGGCCTGACCCAGGCGGAAATCGCCGAGCGCCTGGGCCTGTCAAAAAACATGGTGGAAAAGTATATGATCCGCACCCTGCGGCATCTGCGCGATCGCCTGGACGGACCAGGCCAATGATCCGTCGTCCTCTTCCACCTGAGCCACAGGACCTTCCATGATGGATAGCCGTGAATGCCCGTGCGGGCAGGACAGGGTTCGCGACGCGGCGGCGCAATGGTTCGTGCGTTTGCAAGCGCCGGCCATGAGTGTCGAGGAGCGCCAGCGTTTCGAAGCCTGGCTGGACGAACATGCCAACCACCGTGACGAAATTCAATTGCTCCAGGGGATCTGGAGCGCCACGGACCTGCTGCCCAAGGAACGCCTGCGAGCGCTGTGCGAACCTCCCGCCGAACGTCCCAAGCGTCGGCCGCTGCTGCGCTACGCCGTCGCCGCCGGACTGTTCGCGGTAGCGCTGGGGTTGGGGCTGTTCAGCGGTTTGAGTTCTTCCACCGACTACAGCGGCGAATACGCCACCGCCCTTGGCGAGCGTCGGCATATCGCCTTGCCGGACGGTTCGGTGATCGACCTCAACAGCCGCAGCCGGGTGCGTATTCAATTCGCACACCGTCAGCGCCGGGTGGAACTGGTCGAGGGCGAGGCCCTGTTCAGCGTCGAACACGATGCTGGCCGGCCATTCACCGTCGATGCGGGCAACGGCCAGGTGACGGTGACCGGGACGCGCTTCGATGTACGCCGCGATGCCGACAAGACCCGGGTGGCGGTGGCGCAGGGCAGCGTCAAGGTCCAGGGCCGCGCCGCGCCCCCGGCTCAGTCGGTCAGCCTGACAGCAGGCCTAGGCACCCAGATCGATGCCCAGGGCAAAGTCGCCACGCCCTACGTGGTCAACACCGAGGCGCTCACCGCCTGGCGCCATGGCAAGCTGGTGTTCAACGACGCGCCGCTCAAGGACGTGGCTGAAGAAGTCTCTCGTTATCGCACCCAGCCCCTGCGGGTCGGTAGCGCGGCGGTGGGCAACCTGCGCCTGACCAGCGTGTTTCGCGCCGACGACCCCGAGGCGCTGCTCAAGGCGCTGCCGAACATCCTGCCGGTGGCCGTGCGTAACCTGGATGACGGCAGCCAGGAAATAATCGCACGATAGATTCAGGTTTTTTCCGAGTTCTTCGTCTTCTTGTCCAACTGCAACTGGTTTGCATTAACAGACGCGTATTCTTGCGATCAACAGGACAAGGTTCGACGTGAAAACAACCGCCAAAAACAACAACCGTACCCACGTGCGCTGGCTGCCCCTGGCCCTGACCCTGGCGGTCGGCGCCGCTGTGCCCCAGGCGTTCGCCGATCAGGCCGCCACCGCTATTCACATCCAGGCGCAACCGTTGGGGCAAGCCTTGACCCAGCTCGCCCAGCAGACCGCGTTGCAGGTGTTTTTCAGCCCCGAATCGGTGGCCGACAAACAAGCGCCGGCGGTGGACGGCAACTTGTCCCCGGAAGCGGCCTTGCGCCAATTGCTGCAGGGCAGCGGCCTGCAGTACCAGATCGATGAGGGTTCGGTGACCGTGTCGCCAGCACCTTCGGCGTCCAACGCCGGCCCGCTGGAGCTGGGGGCGACTGAAATCCAGGTGGTCGGAGACTGGCTCGGCGATGCCAACGCCGAAGTGGTGCAGAACCACCCCGGTGCGCGTACGGTGATCCGCCGCGAAGCGATGGTGGAGCAGGGCGCCATGAACCTCGGCGACGTGCTGCGGCGGGTGCCGGGGGTGCAGGTGCAAGACGCCAACGGCACCGGCGGCAGCGATATTTCCCTGAACGTCGGCGTGCGCGGCCTGACCTCGCGCTTGTCGCCACGCTCCACGGTGTTGATCGACGGCGTACCGGCAGCGTTCGCGCCCTATGGCCAGCCGCAACTGTCCATGGCGCCGATTGCCCTGGGCAACCTGGACAGCGTCGATGTGGTGCGCGGCGCCGGCTCGGTGCGCTACGGGCCGCAGAACGTCGGTGGGGTGATCAATTTCGTGACCCGTGCGATTCCGCAGAAAGCCACCGGTGAAATCGGCACCACCCTGGAAACCTCCCAGCGCGGCGGCTGGAAGCACATCGACACGGCCTTCCTTGGCGGCACCGCTGACAACGGCCTGGGCGTGGCACTGTTGTATTCGGGCGTCAACGGTAACGGGTATCGCCAGAGCAACAACGGCAACGACATTGACGACGTGATTCTCAAGACCCATTGGGCGCCGACCGATGTCGACGACTTCTCGCTGAATTTCCACTACTACGACGCCAAGGCCGACATGCCCGGCGGCCTGACCCAGGCCCAGTACGACGCGGACCCGTACCAGTCCGACCGCGACTGGGACAACTTCAGTGGCCGGCGCAAGGATGTGTCGTTCAAGTGGATCCGCCAGATCAATGAGCGCACCCGGGCCGAAGTGCTGACCTATTACTCCGACAGCTACCGGGGCAGCACCATCGCCTCCCGGGACCAGCGCAACCTGGTGTCCTACCCGCGCACCTATTACACCTTCGGCATCGAACCCCGGGTGTCCCACGTGTTCGACCTGGGCCCCACCACCCAGGAAGCCAGCGTCGGTTATCGTTACCTCAAGGAAGGCATGCACGAAGAGGCCAGCCGCCTGGCGTTGCGCAATAACGAACCGGTGGTGCGTCCGGGGGCCGATGGCCACGTCTACCAGGACCGTACCGGCGGCACTGAAGCCCACGCGGTGTATATCGATGACAAGATCGATGTCGGCCAGTGGACCATCACCCCGGGCATCCGCTTCGAAAGCATCAGCACCGAATGGCACGACCGCCCGGTGCTCGACACCGCCGGCCGCCCCGTGCAGGAAAAACGCCGCAGCATCGACAGCAACGAACCGCTGCCGGCCCTGAGCGTGATGTATCACCTGTCCGATGCCTGGAAGCTGTTCGCCAACTACGAGACCTCGTTCGGCAGCCTGCAATACTTCCAGCTCGGCCAGGGCGGCGACGGCAACAACACCGCCAATGGCCTGAGCCCGGAGAAAGCCAAGACCTACGAGATCGGCACGCGTTACAACGATGACGTGTGGGGCGGGGAAGTGACGTTGTTCTACATCGACTTCGACGACGAACTGCAGTACATCAGCAACGACGTGGGCTGGACCAACATGGGCGCGACCAAGCACCAGGGGCTGGAGGCTTCGGTGCACTACGACATGGCCGCGTTCGACCCACGCCTCGAAGGCCTCACCGCCAACGCCGGTTTCACCTACACCCGCGCGACTTACGAAGGCGAGATCCCGAGCTTCAAGGGCCGCGACCTGCCGTTCTATTCCCGCCAGGTGGCCAACCTGGGCCTGCGTTACGAGGTCAATCGCTGGACCTACAACCTCGACGCCTTTGCCCAATCCAAGCAGCGCTCACCGGGCAACAACGTGAACGCCGATGGCAGCTTCAGCGGCGACTACATCACCGATGGCACCGCCGATGGGCAGTACGGCGACATGCCGGGCTACGTGCTCTGGAACGTGCGCGCCGGCTATGACTTCGGTGCACAGCTGTCGAACCTGAAAGTCGGCGCCGGGGTGAAGAACCTGTTCGACCACCAGTACTACACCCGTTCCAGCGACAACAACTCGGGCATTTACGTCGGCGCACCGCGTACGTTCTTTGTGCAGGCGAGTGTGGGGTTCTGATCGGGCCAAGGATTGAGTGAGCTTTACGCTGTGGGAGCAAAGCTTGCTCACGATGCAGGCACCTCGGTCTCAAAAAGGACCGCGTCATCTTCATCGCGGGCAAGCCTTGCTCCCACAAGGTCTGTAGAGAATTCAGACCTTCAACACTTTGCCACTGGCCGCAACCGCCACCAGCGACAACGCAATCAACCCAAACGCAAAGCTCAGGCTGCTGCCATGGGCGACGAAACCAATCAGCGCCGGACCGGCGAGGATGCCGGCATAGCCGATGGTGGTGATGGCCGGTACGGCGATCGCTTCCGGCATCAGGGTCTGTTTGCCGACGGCGGTGTACAACACCGGCACGATGTTCGAACACCCGGCACCCACCAACGCATACCCCAGCAGCGCCGCTTGCCACATCGGGGTGAGGGTCGCCAGCAGGAACCCCGCGGCGGCGATCGACCCGCCATAGATGATCACGCGTTTGGCCCCCAGGCGATGCACCACCGAGTCGCCGGTCAGGCGGCCGACGGTCATGGTCAGCGCGAAGGCGGCATAACCCAGCCCGGCATAGGCGGTATCCACGGCGCGCTCGGTGGTCAGGAACACGGCGCTCCAGTCCAGCACCGCGCCTTCGGCCAGGAACACGATGAAACAGAGGATGCCAATAAACAGCACCACACCATGGGGAATGGCGAACGCCGGCCCCGAGCTTTCACTGCCGTAGGGCAACAAGTGCGGCGCCGCCTTGAACAACGCCACCAGCAGCACGCCATTGACCACCAGCGTCGCCCCCAGCGGCGAAAGCCCCAGGCCGAGCAGGGCGCTCACGCCGGCGGCGCCAATGATCCCGCCGAGGCTGAACATGCCGTGGAAACCCGACATCATGGTCTTGCCACTGGCCCGCTCGACGATCACCGCTTGCAGGTTCACGGTCGAGTCTACGGTGCCAAGCCCGGCGCCAAACAGGAACAACGCCGCCACCAACCAGGGCAGGGAAGTCATTGTCGCCAGCAACGGCAACGCCAGGCAGATCAGAAGCGTGCCGCCGCTGAGCACCCGGCGGCAGCCGAACCGCGTCGCCAGCGCACCGGAAATCGGCATCGCCAGGATCGACCCGACCCCCAGGCATAACAGCAGCAAGCCGAGGGTGCCTTCATCCAGGTTCGCCCGCACCTTGGCATAAGGCACCAGCGGCGCCCAGGCGGCGATGCCGATGCCGGCGATGAGGTAGGCGATGCGGGTGGACATCTGTTCCAGGCGTCCGGGGACAAAGGTGGGCGGGGGCGTGATGGCAGTCATGAAACGTCCTTGGTTTTCGGGCGGTGCAGTGCGGTGGTGCAGGCAGGGGGGCTATGCTTGCATATTCACTGACCGCACCGCGACCCCAAGGTGCCGAAGCTCTGAAGCACCCTCCTTGGACACCGTGGGTCACTGGGCCTTGTACAGCCTGATGCTCACCACCCGGTCTGCCTCCACATCAAAATAAATAAGAGCGATGGGGAATACCTGTTGCTCATCGAAGCACTCAACGATCACGTTTCGGGCTGACGTTGCCTGGGCCGAGAAGCGTCGGGCCTGGCGCAACAATCGCTTGATTTCGGGGGAGACCGGGATGGGCGGGCGGCCCTTGCGCACGCTTTCGCAAAACGCCAGCGTCACTTCTCGTGGCGTTGGTGGTGGGGGTGAGACAAGGCCCGCGTCTTCGAACAGCCGATTGAGTTGATCGGCCGCGGAGACAGCTCTAGGGAAACCGGTGAACGCCGAAGCTTGCACGACCAGCTCGACGATTTCTCCCGGCGCCAGGCCGGACGCCGCGCCGGTCCTGAAATGTACGCTCAAGGGCGGCCCCACCGTGCTGGCCGCGACGATGGCTGCCAGCGTCGCGGCTTCGCGCAAGCGCGAGTCAAGGCCGGGGCGACTCTGTAAATGGCCGTAGACGACGCCGACCGCCAACTCACCGAGCGCTGGCGCGGTATGGAACAGCGCGTCGAGTCGTGCGCCGCCGTCCGGCACCAGCTCGATGAAATGTTTTCGGCCTTCGCTGTAGAGCTCGGCCATGGGACTGGAGGGATGTTTACTCTTCATGGGGGCGTCCTTGTGCTGGGAGCTTGCGTGCCTAAAGTACTGGTTCACCAGATAGCTGCGCACCTGTCGAACCTGACAGGTTGCGGCGCAAAGATTTGGCTGTATGAAGCAGGCTTCGCCTAAACTACCGGCCCCTTCTGGCTTTCTCCGGACCCGATGCATGGCACCCTTCTACGACGCACGCGGCAATATCTATGGAGTCGTTTCACCGCAGCAGGCCCGTGACCATGGCATCGATCTGCCTCCGTCGGCCGCCCAGGCCGCGCAGACCCGCGAGTCCTGGGCAGCGGCGGCCGTGCACGCGTTCTGCGCCTGGGCGCCGGGTGAGGCGCCGCCGGATGCCAAGGCTCATCGCAGTGATGGGTTGCTGATTGGCCCGTTCCAGAGTGAACCGCCCTTTGATCTATTGATCGTCAATACCGACGGGACACTGGCCGAGCGCAGCGGCAATGGCCTGACGATTTTCTCCCAGGCCTTGCAAGAGCAGGGCTTGATGGCGGGGACGGGTGATTGCTTGCTGCAGGTTCATCACGATAAATCCGACGGTTTGTCACCGCTGCAAACCTCGGTTCGCGCTGCTGAATTCGAAGGCACCCAAGGCTTCTGGCTGGACCTGGGCAAACCGCTGTTCGGGTCCGGGGCCGTCGGTGCCCAGGACGTCGAGCGTGTGATGTTCAACCAGTGCGATGTCAGCCGTGTGGCGGCGCTTGAACGGTTGAATCCGGCGTGGGGCAACAGCCAATTCGTGAACATTGGCAACCCCCATTGCGTGACGCTGGTGGACGGTGCCGAGGCGTTGCCGAGCAATTCGCAGATGCGCGCTGCGGCGCTGTCGCAAAGCCTGGTTCGCATCGCCTATGCCGCCCCGAGTGGCGCCGGGCTGCCGTGCCCCGCCGGGGTGAATCTGCAATGGGCCCGCCTGGAAGCCGAAGGGCGAATCGCGGCGCGGGTGTTTGAGCGCGGCGAAGGCCCTACCGCGTCCTCGGGTACCAGTGCCAGTGCCGTGGCCAGTGCCGCGTGGCGGGTGGGCTGGGTGAAGGCGGGCGTGGTGAGGGTGGTGATGCCCGGCGGCACGGCGCCGATTTTGCTGGAAGAAGCGGCGGGCGAGTTGGTGCGGGTCAGGTTGTTTGGTGCGGCGCGGCTTGTGCCGTAGGGCGTTCTGGAGATTTTGCGGTGCGGTTCATACCGCTATCGCGAGCAAGCTCGCTCCCACAGGGGCCCTGTGCCGGACTCAACATTTATGTCCACTGAAGATCCCTTGTGGGAGCGAGCTTGCTCGCGATGGCGGCACTACATCCAACATCAATGCAACTGACCCACCGCCGTCGCGAGCAAGTTCGCCCACAGGGAAATCAGCCGGGCTGCTGCGCAAACTCCACCACCGGCATCTGCCGCTTCATCAGCACTTCGCCATTGCGAATCGAGTAGAGCGGCAAGCCCTGGCTGCGGATCACTTCGTAGTCGCTGTCCGCCGACAGGATCAGCAGGTTCGCCGGGCGGCCGGGTTCCAGCCCGTAGCGCTCGCCCAGGGCCATGGCCTTGGCGCTGTTGTCGGTGACCAGGTCCAGGGCGCTTTGCAGGTTGCGGTAGCCGAGCATGTGGCAGATATGCAGCCCGGCTTCCAGCACACGCAGGATGTTGCCGTTGCCCAGGGGATACCACGGGTCGACGATGGAGTCCTGGCCGAAGCACACGTTCATCCCGGCTTCGAGCAGCTCATTGACCCGAGTGACCCCACGGCGTTTGGGAAAGGTGTCGAAACGCCCCTGCAGGTGAATGCTTTCGGTGGGGCAAGAGACAAAACTGATGCCCGAGTGCCCGAGCAGGCGGAACAGCTTGGCGCAGTAGGCGTTGTCGTAGGAACCCATGGCCGTGGTGTGGCTGGCGGTGACGCGGGCGCCCATGTCGCGGCTGCGGGCTTCTTCGGCGAGCACTTCGAGAAAGCGCGAGTGCGGGTCGTCGGTTTCGTCGCAATGCACATCCACCAGGCAGCCGGTGCGTTCGGCCAGGTCCATGAGGAATTTCACCGAGCTGACGCCCTGGTCGCGGGTGTACTCGAAGTGGGGAATGCCGCCCACCACGTCGGCGCCCATGCGGATCGCCTCTTCCATCAGCTCGCGGCCATTGCGGTAGGACTCGATGCCTTCCTGGGGAAACGCGACGATCTGCATGTCGATCAGGTGACGGCTTTGCTCGCGCACTTCCAGCATGGCCTTGAGCGCCGTGAGTTCGGGGTCGGTCACATCGACGTGGGTGCGCACATGCTGGATGCCATGGGCGGCGAGGGCCTGGATGGTTTTCTTGGCGCGGGTGCTGGTGTCTTCCTGGGTGATGGTGGCTTTGCGTTCGCCCCAGCACTCGATGCCTTCGAACAGCGTGCCGCTCATGTTCCAGCGCGGTTCGCCGGCGGTGAGGGTGGCGTCCAGGTGGATGTGTGGTTCGACGAAGGGTGGGACCACCAGGTTGCCGCCGGCGTCGAGGTCTTCCGGGCCGAGGCTGGGGGCTTCGGTCTGGCGGGCGATGTTGGCGATCAGGCCGTTTTCCAGGTGCAGTTCATGCAAGCCTTCGCGGTTGCGCAGGCGGGCGTTGATGATGTGCATCGGGCAAATCCTTTATAGGTCTTGTAGAGGTGCGTCAGCGGTGCGAATACCCATTACGCCGATCAATAGCACATACGTTAGCGCGCCGGTGGCGATTCCTACCAGTGGCGCGACCCACGGCGAATTGAACGCGGCGACCGTGCCGAGCCCATAGGCGAACAGCCCAGGCCAGTTGAATGCAGGCAACTGCGCTTCGGCCAGGCTTGGATAGCGACCGCGCCAGCGGAAGAAGAAATCGGCCATGATCACGCCACCAATGGGCGGGATCACGGTGCCCAGCAGAATCAGGTACGGCACCAGTAAATCGTACATGCCCAGCAGGGCCAACAGCGTACCGATCACGGCGCCGCCGAGGGTCACGGTCTTGCGCCGGCGGGTGCGCAGCAGATTGCAACCGGCCACGGCGAAGTTGTAGATGGTGTTGTCCTGGGTGCTCCAGATGTTGAGCAGCAGCATCGCCATCGCCGCCATGGCGAAGCCCTGCAGCAGCAACACTTCGACCACGTCCGGTTGCTGATAGACGATGGCCCCGTAGGCGCCGATCAGCACCATCAGGCCGTTGCCCAGGAAGAAGCCGATCAGGCTCGCCAGCACCGCGACCTTCGCCGAGCGGGAGAACCGCGTCCAATTGGTGGCCTGGGTCGCGCCGCTGACGAAGGTGCCGAACACCAGCGTGATGGCGGTGGACCAATCGAGGCTGCTCGTAGGCACCACCGCCAGCAAGCCTTCGAAGCCGCCGACCTTCACCGTCGCCACCCACATCGACAGCATCAGCAGCAACATCATGGCTGGTACGGCGATGTACGAAAGGATTTCCAGCCCGCGATAACCGACGTAGGCGGTGGCGCAGAACCCCAGGCCGAACAGCACCATCAACCCGAGCACGGTGCTCTCGCTCAATTCGAAATACTTGCCCAGCACCACGGCGGCGGTCGCCGTGCCCCAGGCGTACCAGCCGATCTGGGTGAACCCGAGGATCAAGTCACTGAGCTTGCTGCCCACCTCGCCGAAACAGAAACGCCCCATCAACACCGAATTGAGCCCGCTCTTGAAAGCGATGTAACCCAGGCCGGCGGCATAGAGGCCCAGCAGCAGGTTGCCAATCACAATCACGGTGAGCATCTCGGCAAAACCGAACGCCACCCCCAGCTTGCCACCGGCAAACATCGTGGCGGTGAAAAAGGTGAAACCCAGCAGCACCATGGCCGTGGAGGCCAGGCCCTTGCGAGCGTGCAGCGGGACTTCGCTCAGGGGATAGTCATTGCCTGGATCGTTCTGAGTCATGTGGCGGTCCTTGCGGGTGAGGGATGTCGCAAGCGTGCAGCGGCCGTGCCAAGCGGGTGATCGCGAGATTATTTATAGACAATCCTGGGGATTGGGTGGGCGCAGGGATCAAAAGCGGTGCGCGAGTGATTCAAGTTGGAACACAGATCTCATTCGCGACGAGCCCCTGTGGGAGCGAGCTTGCTCGCGATAGCGGTGTGTCAGATAGCATCAAGGTGACTGTCATGTCGCCATCGCGAGCAAGCTCGCTCCCACAGGGGAATGCAGTGTTTTTCAGGTCGGGGAGGACAATGGCAGAAACCGCAACACCGCCGCGACAATGGCCTCCGGCGCGTCCTCCTGAACCAGGTGCCCGGCGTTTGGAACGGGGTGCAATTGTGCCCCCGGGATCAGCCGTTGCAGGGCCCGGCCGCGTTCGATGGGGATCCACTGATCATCCTCGCCCCACAGGATCTGGGTCGGGCAGCGCACGTTCGGATACAGGCCCTCGGCTTCACGGGTGTAGCGTTCGTCCATCTGCGCGATCTGCCGGTAGAACGCCGCCTGGCCCGGTTCGCCCAGCCACGGCTGCACGTAGGGCGCCAGTTCCACGTCCGGGATGTCCCGTTTGATCGCGCCGCGGACATAGGTCGGCACGATGGCCCGCTGAATGTAGTCGGGCAGGCCGCTGAAGGCCGCTTCATGCTGGCGGACATGCTGTACAAAGGGCGAACCCCAGGGCGACAGCGCCACGGGGTCGATCAGGGTCAGGCTGCGATAATCCTTGCCGTTGAGCAGGTGCGTGCGCAGGGCGGTGGCGCCGCCAAAGTCATGGGCCACCACGTCCGGGCAATCCAGGCGCCAATGCTCCAGCAATTGTGCGAGCAACAGGTTTTGCACGCCGAGAGACACGTCGGCATCGGGTTGCGCGGATTGGCCATACCCCAGCAGGTCGAAGTAATGCACCCGGTGGGTGGCGAAGAACAACGGGGCGATCCGGTGCCACACGTAGGAAGAGAAGGGCGTGCCGTGGACAAACACCAACGGCGGGCCATCGCCGTGGATGGCGTAGCGGATGGGATGTCCGTTGAAGTCGTAGATTTGATCCAGCGGCCAGTGGGTCATGCTCGATACTCCCCTGAAAATGGCTCAGGGGAGCAAGCATAGGCCAATGCTGACGGGACAGGAAAACACAGTGATGGCAGCCAAGCCTGTGGGAGCGAGCTTGCTCGCGATTGCGGTCTGTCTGTCACCTAGGTGTTGAATGTGCCGCCGTCATCGCGAGCAAGCTCGCTCCCACAGGTTTTATTCGCCGTGGTAGATGCAACCGCTGGTGCAGGTCTCGTGGATGCGGATGGCACTGAGCTCCGGCAGCAACGGCTTCAACTCGTTCCAGATCCACTTGGCCAACACTTCGCTGGTGGGGTTTTCCAGGCCAGGGATGTCGTTGAGGTAGTTGTGGTCCAGGCGCTCGTAGAGGGGCTTGAAGATCGCCTTGATCTCCGAGAAGTCGCGAATCCAGCCGGTGTGCGGGTCGATATCGCCGCTCAGGTGGATCGCCACCTTGAACGAGTGGCCATGAAGGCGGCCGCACTTGTGGCCTTCCGGCACGTGGGGCAGGCGGTGGGCGGATTCGAAGGTAAACTCTTTGAAGATTTCCACAGGTTCGGGCTCTTTAAGGTAGCGGTCGCGAGGCAGGCGGCGGAGTTTATCAGTTTGATAACGGCGTTGCGCGACCGTGCTGACTAAAGGGTCAGCAAACGCTCGCCCAAACCGCCGTTGGCCGTCAGCTCGAGGAACTCGTCACCGAGCCGGCGGCTCTCGTCCATCGCCGTGCGCCAATATTTGCGGCGGCTCGGGTCATCGCCCATGAAGCGCTTGAAGTCGTTGCGGTCTGGCAGTTTGCCGTAGGGCAGGCGCGCCAGGTATTCCCGGGACGGTGCCAGCAACAGCACGTCCTGCAGACGGTCGACGTTGCCCCGACGCCACGGCAGGCCCTTGTCGAACCAGCCGGGAATGACCCGGTCGGTGAAATGCGGGTAGAGCACGATGTCCTCGCCGCTGTAGGGCAGGTCGAGGTGATAGTCCAGCAGACCGCCGTCGCGGTAGGTGCCGGCACCGGCGCCCGGCAGGTCGCGCACGCCTTCCATCACCATCGGGATCGAGCCTGACGCCAGCAGGGCCTGGCGCAGGTTGCCGGCGGCCAAGGGCACGAAACGCGACGGAAAGTCATTCAACGGATGCAGGGGCGGGGCCAGGCGCGGGTCATGGATGATCAACCGCTCGAAATGCCGCGACAGCCGGGCACGGCCCCGCAGGTTGTCGGCGATCACCGACGACAGTCCCAGGCCCAGCCGGCCGCGATGATCCTGGGCGAGCAGGCCGTGGCTCTTGACGACCATGATGTTGAGCCGGTACCGCGGGTTGTCGAGGATCGAGGTGTCGCGGCCGTCGAGCAAGTCATCGAGCATGCGCTGCGAGCTCTGGCTGACACCGGCCATGGTCTCGCCTTTGGCGAAGCTTTGTTCGTTGTACAAGGTGCCCAGGCGCCGGATCCCCTCGGCGGCGTCCGGGAGGCAGGCGCTGGCGAAGCGCCAGGCTCCCACCGAAGCCCCGATCAGCGAGCGTTCCCGGGGCGCGGCGGGCAGCCATTCGCCGAACAGCGCCAGGTCCAGCCCTTGGATGCCCAGGGCCTTGGGGCCACCGGCGGCGCCGGGCAGGATGCCGACGTCGGCGGCGTTCAAGCCGGCCTGGCGAATCCGCCCGAACGCACGGGGGCCGGCCTTGAGGGTGAGGGCGGGGAACTTGATGTGGATGGCGGTCATACCGGTCTCGAATGCGTACAAGCGGATGATTATAACGACACAAGACCCTGTGGGAGCGAGCTTGCTCGCGATAGCGGCGGCACATCCTGCATCGTTACACGCTGACCCACTGCCATCGCGAGCAAGCTCGCTCCCACATTATTGATGTGGGTTCCATGATGGCGATTCAGTTTCAGTTAAGTTCACCCCGCTACAGTCGCCCCGTTAAAGATTATAAAAAGGAGACAACCCATGAACCGCCTGACTGCCTTTTTCATCGCGACCCTCATGGCCCTAGGTACGAGCCTGGCTCAGGCACGAGACCTGGACGCGGACGAAGCCCGCAAACTGCAAGACGCTGGTACCATCCTGTCCTTTGAAAAACTCGACGCCGCTGCCCTGGCCGAGCACCCTGGAGCTACCTTGACCGACACCGAGCTGGAGGAAGAGTACGGCAAGTACCTCTACAAGGTGGATTTGCGCGATGCCAAGGGCATTGAGTGGGACCTGGAATTGGATGCCGTCAACGGCGAGGTACTCAAGAATCATCAGGATACGTAATGAAGCTTAATCTACGCGCCCATGGTCGATGGGCGCTGGCGCTGCTGGCGTTTTGTTCGCTGGCCATGGCCCGGGACCTGGATCAGGACGAGGCCCTGCAACTGCGTCAGCAGGGCGTGATCCTGCCGCTCGAGCACCTGCTGCAACAGGCGCTGGACCTGCACCCCGGCGCCAAACTGCTGGAAGCCGAGTTGGAGGAGAAACACGGCGTCTATATTTATGAGGTCGAGCTGCTGGACACCGACGGCGTCGTGCGCGAACTGGACCTGGAGGCCACGACCGGCCGCTTACTCAAAGATAAGGAAGACTGATGCGCCTGCTTCTGGTGGAAGATCACGTGCCCCTGGCCGATGAACTGATGGCCGGGCTTGCACGCCAGGGTTACGCCGTCGACTGGCTGGCCGATGGTCGCGATGCGGTGTACCAGGGCAGCAGCGAGCCCTATGACCTGATCATCCTCGACCTCGGCCTGCCGGGCGTGCCGGGGCTCGACGTGTTGGCCCAATGGCGCGCTGGCGGCCTGGCCACGCCGGTGCTGATCCTCACCGCCCGCGGGTCCTGGGCCGAACGTATCGAGGGCCTCAAGGCCGGGGCCGACGACTACCTGACCAAACCCTTTCATCCTGAGGAGCTGCACCTGCGGATCCAGGCGCTGCTGCGCCGCTCCCATGGCCAAGTCAACCAGCCGACGCTCAAGGCTGCCGGATTGCACCTGGACGAGAGCCGCCAATGCGTGGTCCGCGACGGCACCGACATCCAGCTCACGGCGGCCGAATTTCGCCTGTTGCGTTATTTCATGCTGCATCCCGAGCAGATCCTCTCCAAAAGCCATCTCGCCGAACACCTGTACGACGGTGAGACCGAGCGCGATTCCAACGTGCTGGAAGTCCACGTCAATCACCTGCGGCGCAAGCTGGGACGCAGCGTGATCGAAACCCGCCGCGGCCAGGGTTACCTGTTCGGCGGGCAGGCGCAGTGAGATCCATCCAGCGGCGCCTGAGCCTGGGCCTGATCGGTGTGATGGTGGTGGTCGGCCTGGTTCTGGCGCAAACCAGCCTGTGGTTGTTCGAGCTGGGCCTGCAGCGTTACCTGGAAGCGGGGCTGCGTAACGACAGCGAGAACCTGCTGGTGGCCCTGGTGCGCGGCCCGCAGGGCTTGCAATTGGATGAGCGCCGCCTGTCGCCGGCCTATCAGCGGCCGTTTTCCGGGCATTATTTCCGCATCGATTTTGCCGATGCGCACTGGCGTTCCCGCTCCCTGTGGGACCAGGAGTTGCCTCGGCTCGACCACCCCGGCCTGCACAGCAACCTGCAACTGGGGCCCGAGGGCCAGAAGCTGCTGGTGCTGCGTACCGATTATCGACGGTTGGGCCAGGCGATTTCCATCAGCGTGGCCCAGGACTACACCCCCGTGCGTGACAGCTTCCGCCGGATGCAACAGATCGGCCTCGGGCTCGGGTTGGCGGGGCTGTTGCTGATTCTGTTGCTGCAACGCATCACCGTGCGCCGAGCCTTGCGTCCGCTGGACCGCGCCCGGGAGCAAATTGCCCAGTTGCAGCGCGGGCAACGTTCGCAACTCGACGAACAGGTGCCACGGGAGTTGGAACCGCTGGTGACGCAGATCAACCATCTGCTGGCCCACACCGAAGACAGCCTCAAGCGTTCGCGCAATGCCTTGGGTAACCTCGGCCACGCCTTGAAAACCCCACTGGCGGTGCTGCAAAGCCTGGCGTCGAACGAGAAGCTCGACCCTTATCCCGAGTTGCGCAAACTGTTGCTCGATCAACTGGAGCAGGTCCGCCAGCGCTTGAACCGCGAACTCAACCGCGCCCGCCTGTCCGGCGATGCCTTGCCCGGCGCGCACCTGGACTGTGACGCCGAGCTGCCGGGGTTGCTGGCCACGCTGAACATGATCCACGGTGAACACCTGCACCTGAGCTATGTCGCCCCGCCAGGCCTGCACCTGCCCTGGGACCGTG
The DNA here is from genome assembly GCF_017351395.1 of Pseudomonas sp. FW305-28. Classification (NCBI taxonomy): domain Bacteria; kingdom Pseudomonadati; phylum Pseudomonadota; class Gammaproteobacteria; order Pseudomonadales; family Pseudomonadaceae; genus Pseudomonas; species Pseudomonas sp. FW305-28. The sequence goes on along the minus strand of NZ_JACNDD010000068.1, from coordinate 3,922 downwards.
AAGACCTGCTGGAATTGTTGGGCAACCTGCTGGACAACGCCTGCAAATGGGCCGATGCCGAGGTCCGCCTGACCATGACCGAGACGGCCGAGGGTTTCAGCCTGGCCGTGGAGGACGACGGCCCGGGCATCCCCGCGGACCGCCGCGACCAGGTGTTCAGCCGCGGCACGCGGTTGGATGAACAGACCGATGGACACGGCCTGGGCCTGGGCATCGTGCGGGACATCGTCGACACCTGGGGCGGAATGCTGGCGTTGGACGACAGCGAGTGGGGTGGATTGAAGGTCGTGATCGAGCTGCCCAAGCGCTGATCTCACGGCTCCGCCCCCCCTGTGGGAGCGAGCTTGCTCGCGATGGCGTCAGTTCAGTCACATGGATAGCCACCGAAAGATTGCTATCGCGAGCAAGCTCGCTCCCACAGAGGGGGGGCGGTGGTGGTCGTCAATATTGCGAGACTTGAAAACCCGCCCCACGGCCCTTGCAGCTTGCCGCCGCTTGCTGCAAAGTCGCGACCTTTTTGTCCGGTGGCTTTCCATCGCTGTGCTTTGAGGTAACGATGATAAATGCAGTAATTGCCGCGGTTGGCGTCATGCTGGTGCTCAGCCTGTCCCGCGTGCATGTGGTGATCGCGCTGATTATCGGCGCGTTGGTGGGTGGCCTGACGGGTGGCCTGGGGATCGAGGCGACGCTCAAGGCGTTCAATGCCGGCCTGGGTGGCGGTGCGACGGTGGCGCTGTCCTACGCCTTGCTCGGCGCTTTCGCCGTGGCGATTGCCAAGTCTGGCATGGCCCACGCCCTGGCGGACAAAGCCCTGGCCCTGGTGGATCGCCAGGACGCCGCCGGTGGCACGGGCGTCAAGTGGGTGCTGATCGGCCTGCTGGGGACGGTCGCGGTCGCCTCCCAGAACATTCTGCCGATCCATATCGCCTTCATCCCGTTGCTGGTGCCGCCGCTGCTCTATGTGCTGACCAAGTTGCAACTGGACCGCCGCTTGATCGCCTGCGTCATGACCTTCGGCCTGATCACCCCTTACATGTTCCTGCCGGTGGGCTTCGGCAATATCTTTCTCAATGAAATCCTGCTGGCCAACATCGCCCGCAGCGGCGTGGACGTCAGTGGCATCAACGTCACCCACGCCATGGGCATTCCGGCGCTGGGCATGGTGTTCGGCCTGCTGCTGTCGTTGTTCAGCTACCGCAAGAAACGCGTCTACGACCTGAAGAGGATCGCCCGGGTCGAGCAGGTGGCGGTGCGCTACAACCCCATGACCCTGCTGGTGGCGGGGCTGGCGATTGTCGCGGCGTTCGCCATCCAGCTCCTGGTCGACTCGATGATCATCGGCGCCCTGGTCGGCTTCCTGATTTTCTCGGTATCGGGTGTGGTGCGCTGGCGCGAGACCGACGACCTGTTCACCGAAGGCATGAAGATGATGGCGATGATCGGCTTCATCATGATCGCCGCCTCGGGCTTTGCCGAAGTGATGAAGGCCACCGGTGAAGTCCAGAGCCTGGTGGAAACCTCGGCGGCCTGGATCGGCCACAACAAGGGCATCGGCGCGCTGATGATGTTGTTGGTGGGGCTGCTGGTGACCATGGGCATCGGCTCGTCGTTTTCCACGGTGCCGATCCTGGCGACGATTTTCGTGCCGCTGTGCCTGCAACTGGGCTTCAGTCCGCTGGCGATCGTCTGCATCGTCGGCACCGCCGGCGCCCTGGGCGATGCTGGCTCGCCCGCTTCGGACTCGACCCTGGGCCCGACCTCCGGCCTGAACATCGACGGCCAGCACCATCACATCTGGGACACCGTGGTCCCGACCTTCATCCACTACAACCTGCCGCTGCTGGCGTTTGGTTGGGTGGCGGCGATGGTGTTGTAGCCTCGAGACCGAATCGCTTCAATCGCGAGCAAGCTCGCTCCCACAGTGGATCGGTGTGAACACAAGCATTGTGGACGCCGCCGAACCCTGTGGGAGCGAGCTTGCTCGCGATGAGGCCCTTGAATTCAGCGACCCAGCCAACGGGCCGTTCACCTTGTCCTACAGTTTTGCCGTGCGGTGCCGTTAATACAGCTAACCACGCCAATAACACCTACAAGAGTGAACAGCATGCGCCTGAGCCTGAAGGCTAAAGTCCTGTCCCTTGCGATACTGCCGGTATTGCTGTCCGCCGTGATCATCAGCCTGACCACGGCTTTCATCTTGAAGGAGCAAGCTAGCAAAGAGGTCCAGCAGACCCGCGAACGCCTGCTCAGCGAGGCCAAGGCCACGCTGCAGAACTACGTGGCGGTGGGCCTCACCGCCATCAAGCCGCTCTACGATGCCGCCGCGCCTGGCGATAACGAGGCGCGTGCCCAGGCGATCAAGCTGCTGTCGAATATCAGCTATGGCAAGGACGGCTACTTCTTCGGCTACGACTCCGAGACCATTCGTCTGTTCAAGGCCAACAGCCCCGATGGCGTGGGCAAGAGTTTCAAGGACAACCGCGACCCGAACGGTGTCTACGTCAACCGTGACCTGGTGAAAGTCGCCAAGGACGGAACGCATTATCTGGAATACAGCTCGCCACTGCCCGGCAGCAATGACCTGGTGCCCAAGCTTGGCTACACCGAATACCTGCCCAAGTGGGACCTCGCGGTCGGTAGCTCGGTCAACCTGGACGGCATCGAAGCCCAGGTGGCACTGGTGGAGGCCAAGGTCCACGATCGCCTGCAAGGCGTGATCTTGAGCATCGTCGGGATTGCCGCGGTGGTGTTGCTGGTGATTGCGGTGGTGGGCCTGGTGCTCGCCAACACGATCCTGCGTCCCCTGCACCTGATGAAGGACAACCTCGACGACATCGCCGCGGGCGAGGGTGACTTGACCCGTCGGCTGACCATCACCAGCCAGGACGAGCTTGGTCAACTGGCCGGTTCGTTCAACCGCTTCGTCGACAAGATCCATGGCCTGGTGCGGCAGATCACCGACATGACTTCGCAACTGACCGGCCTGGTGACACAAGTTTCCGAGCAGGCCCAGCGCTCCGAGCAGGCCATGGAACGTCAGCGCCACGAAACCGATCAGGTTGCCACGGCGATCAACGAGATGTCCTCGGCTGCCCAGGAAGTCGCCCGCAGTGCCCAGGGCGCCGCCGTCGCGGCCCAGCAGACCGACGAAGAAGGCCAGTCCGCCAAGCGCGTGGTGGCCGGCAGCATCCAGCAGATTCATGCGTTGGTGAACGATATCCGCAGCAGCGGCGTGTCCCTGGACAGCCTGCAGCAGGACGTGGCCTCGATTGTCAGTGTGCTCGGGGTGATTCGTTCGATTGCCGAGCAGACCAACCTGCTGGCCCTCAACGCCGCCATCGAGGCCGCGCGTGCCGGTGAGGCGGGGCGTGGGTTCGCGGTGGTGGCCGATGAAGTGCGGGCCCTGGCCAGCCGGACCCAGCAGAGTACCCAGGAAATCCAGGGCATGATCGACCGTCTGCAATCCGGCACCCACGCGGCGGTGGAAGCGATGCGCCGTTCCAGTGAGGCCGGCGATGGCACCTCGGAGCGGGCCAACGAGGCGGGCGCCTCCCTCGACACCATGGCGCAGTTGATCGGCACCATCAACTCGATGAACGCCCAGATCGCCAGCGCCGCGGAAGAGCAGACCGCGGTGGCCGAGGAAATCAACCGCAGCGTGCATCAGATCGCCGTGGCCGTGGACAGCGTCGCCGACGAAACCCAGCTCGGTGCCCAGACCTCCCGCAGCCTGGCCGACCTGGGCCAGCGCCTGGGCAAATTGGTGGGGCAGTTCCGGATCTGACCTGACCCTCAGGAGCTGCCGAAGGCTGCGATCTTTCGCTCTCGATCCAGATGTTTTCACCTGGGCAACCGGGTCTTATCGGGAAAGAAGGATCGCAGCCTTCGGCGGTTCCTGCCGGGCTCAACAGGCGCCAACACA